>NZ_JBNFVX010000014.1:0-101851 GCF_049943275.1 Marinobacter sp. VGCF2001 | reverse complement strand
CTCTGGGGGATGATTGCTCTGGCGCAAGCGATTGGTAACAAGCCGCCTACTTTTCCCAGGGCGTTGCTGTAACCACCGAGGTCAGGGCGCCGTGGCGGGGTAGGCCTTCCAAAAATTTGCGGAGCCATGGATGGCGGAGCAGAAGCGCCACATGGATGTGCCGCAAGGAGCGTTTTTTGGAAGGCCTACCCCGCCATGGTGCAAGCTCCAGCCTGGACGGCTGCAGTTGCGCACTGCGCGGATGTCAGGTGTCAGCCAGCCAGGTGAATGCCTGCCAACACCGAAACCACGACAACAGCCCAACCCTGAGCGGCCATTCGCCAGCCCCAGGGGGCGTGCTTCATTTCCATGAAATGATCCACCAGCAACACCGCTTTTACGACCACCAAACCGAACACCAGCCACACCAGAACCGACATATCCGCACCAGCTTGCATGGCCACCACCGGTGCCATGGTGCAGATCATCAGGGCCACATACACCGCTAACATATCAGTCTCCTCAGGCCAGAACGTAGAGCATTGGGAACAGCACCAGCCACACCAGGTCGACCATGTGCCAGTAAGAGGCGCCGGATTCCATGCCGTTCATGTCGTCGCCGTTGTAGTCGCCTTTTTTTACTTTGACGGCCAGTACCACCAGGATGATCTGGCCCAGTACCACGTGCATGAAGTGGAAGAAGGTCAGGAAGAAATAGAACATGAAAAAGGTATCGGTGCCCAGGTTGTAGCCGTTGCTGTACAGATCGGCGTATTCCCAGAGCTTGCCGAACGTGTAGATGGACGAGGCCGCCACGCCAGCCCAGAGCAGGGTAGACGTGCCGGGTTTACGATCACGCAGGCGGTGTACCGACAGTGCCACCAGATAGCTGGCGGTGATCAGGCCGATGGTATTGATCAGGCCGGTCCAGGGGTGCAGGGCTTGTTTGCCGGCGCTGAACGTGGCCGGGTCGAGGCTGCGGGCAACGCCGAAGCCGATAAACATGATGGCAAACACCGCCAGTTCCGCAAAAATAAAAAACCAGACGGCGATGTCACCTGGCAGATGCGCCGGACGCCGGGCCTGAAGGTCGGTCATTTCAGTCTCCGTTAACGGGTCAGATTCATGTAGAGCTTGGGTAGTTGGCCTGGTAGTTGTGTGGGGTCTTTGATGACCACGAAATTGCTGCTGCCGAACACGTAGGGCAGGTATTCGTTGGCCTCTTCGTCAATGGTGACACAGAAGGGTGTGAGGCCGGCCCTGTGAGCTTCCTGCACGGCCATGCGGGTGTCTTCCACGCCGTAGCGTCCTTCATACAGGTCCAGATCGTTGGGTTTACCGTCGGTCAGGAGCAGCAGGATTTTCTGATGTTCCGGCCGGGCCTTCAGCAATTTGATGGATTGACGGATGGCAGCGCCCATGCGGGTGTAATAGCCCGGTTCCAAGGCCTGGATGCGGCCCCGCGTGGTGTCGTTATAGGGCTCGTCGAAGCTCTTGATATGGTGGAAGCGAATATGATCGCGCCGTCTTGAAGAAAAGGCGAACAGCGCAAACGGATCGCGGCTGGCGGTCAGTGCTTCGCTGAGCAGTTGCAGGCCGTCCCGGGCGATGTCGATCACCCGCTGGTT
This sequence comes from Marinobacter sp. VGCF2001, assembly GCF_049943275.1. Taxonomy (NCBI): domain Bacteria; kingdom Pseudomonadati; phylum Pseudomonadota; class Gammaproteobacteria; order Pseudomonadales; family Marinobacteraceae; genus Marinobacter; species Marinobacter sp. VGCF2001. Next base: position 100,244 of record NZ_JBNFVX010000014.1, on the reverse strand, counting down.
ATTGTTGATGTAGGTGTCGGTGGACAACGAGATGTCGGTCAGAACCAGGCACGCCAGATCGCGCTGATTCTGTTTGCATTGGCGGAACAGTTTCTGGTCGACTTCGCCGATACCGCGCTTGTGCTGCACCATGCGCTCCAGGCAGGCGTCCAGATCCAGTTCTTCGCCCTCCAGTTGCCGGCGTTCCCATTGGCGCAGCGGTTTGAGCGCGCTGAATTGCCGGCGCAGGGTCCGGGCGGAGCGGTTCAGGTGCTCCGGCAGCGGTGAGGGCACGGCGTCTTTGCTCAGCATCGGTTGCAGGCAACAGAACTTTTCGCGATAGCCCTGGCGGCGCCAGTCCCACTCTGGCAGGTGGATGCCCGGGCCGAGGTGCAGGTCGTCGTTTTCCTCGGACGGCAGGTCCAGATCAAACTTGATGGCTGAGGAGGCTTCCCGACGATCCTGGGACACAGAGATCATGTCCATGTCGTCGGCGATGGCGTCTGCATCGTCTTCTTCGCTGTCGTCGCCGGCCCGGTCTACCGGAATGAATTCCGACCAGGAGAACAGATTTTCCAGCCGGAACAGCATCAGCCCCTGGTCTTTGTCGAAGGCATCCACCCGCTCAGCGCGGCGGCGTTTGCGTTTTTTCGCAAGGCCACCGGATTTTGATGTGGTGTTGTCATCGCCGATGATCTCGCCCTTGAGCTTGCCTCTGCCAAGCACAGGATAAAGCCAGAGCACCACCGGCCATGGGTCGGTCAGCGCGTCGGGTAGTTCGTCCACGCTGCCGGGGTGTATCAGGGCCTGCCGGATGGCGGTTTCACGTTTAGCTTCGTTGCCGCGCAAACTGTCCGGCTCGGGCCGCCATCGCAACGTGTGTTTTACCAGCCTCTGGTACAGGGGCTCCAGGCCCGGCCAACGCGCCAGTAACTCCTGCACCATAGCCTGATTGCCTTGCAGCCAGCTGTGGTGGTGGATTTCCCCCAGTGACGCCAGGGCTGCCAGCCAGAGATAGAGCTCGCGGTTGACCTTGCGGGAGGGAAACAGGGCCAGCCGGTCAGGCAGGCGCAAACTTTCCTCATCGCGCCAGGCCAGCTCGAATTTTCGGTGGGTGCCTGCCAGTTTCTGCAGGAATCGCCGGCGGATCTGAAAATGCCTTGGTTCGGCAGTCACCAGACTCAGAGCCGGGTCGCCGCCCATGGCACGGAACAGCACGCCCAGCGTGCGGGCTTCGTCTTTCAGATGCACGGCGTACTCGGGGAACTCGCCCATGGCCTGGCGGGTTACGTAGTCGTGCCATTTCAGTCCGACCCACTCTTCCATTTCGACTCCTCGTATCAGGCCCGTGTCTGGCGCGGGGTGGATTCCACCTGGCGCACGGGAATCAACACTGTTTGCTTGCCGGGTTCGCCGGGCTCCCAGGTCAGCAGGGAGCCTTCCGGGTTGTCTTTCTGCACCTCGCGACAGGCGCTCACGCACTGCAGGCATTGGGTACAGCTGAATTTTGCCCGTTTGTGGCTACGGGTGGGCAGGCGCATGGGGCAGGCTTCGTCACAGGCCTTGGTGCAGTCCCGGCAGGCGGCGGCCCGCCTGGTATCGAAGGTCACGACCCGGCCCTTGCCGTTGGTCATCCAGGCGATGCTCTGCACCAGCCCTACGGCGCAGCCATATTTGCAGAACAGGTGCCGGGCGAACAGAAAATCGAAGGTAAACACCGCGGTGGCAACCGCCAGGAAAATGCCCGGATACAGGCCGAGTTGGCCGGTGATCAGGTCGGTGTACAGCGGGATGGGCGGCAGCAAGTAAGACAGCAGCGCCAGGGCCCAGGAAAAACCGATCAGCGCGCACACCAGGGTCAGGCCGGCCCAGTGAATGGCTTTGCCGGTACTGCCTTTTTTCAGGGCCTCCCACAAGGTGGGGCGCCCGGTCACGCGGGTCATCAGGTCGTTGATGGTTTCCACCACGGAAAAATGCGGGCACAGCCAGCCGCAATACAGGCGGCCCCATTTGAAGGCAATCCATAGTACCAGCGGCACCAGTACCAGAATGGGCAGGATGAACCAGAACAGTATCTGGCCCGCGACTTCAGCCGGGGTGCTGTGGGCAACCCAGTCCAGGTTCAGGTTAAACGACAGAGGGAATCCCAGCAGTATGAAGCGGGTTTCAGTCAGGTCGTAACGGAAAATATTGAGAACAGGCGCAAGCAGGAACAGCAGAAAGAAGGCGCTGCGGGTAATCAGGCGCTTCTGCTGAAGGGTGTCTTTGGGATTAACGTGTTGCGCATGCACTGAGCTTGTCCAGAGTATCGGGAATGTGCCGGGGCCCGCAGGCCCCGGCGGTTATGCCTGATCAGGCATCTTGCGTGGCGGGACCGCGGACTTCTTCGGCAGGGCTGGCCTGACCTTTGATAAAGAAGCTGCCGAGGTAAACCACCAGGCCTGCCATGAAGAAGGCACCGGCAACAAACCGCATCCAGTAGAACAGGGCAATCTGATCCTGGCCTGCCATGAACGACAGGGCGTCACCGCTTTCCGGAATGCGCTGCAGCCATACTTGCAGTACACCGGCGCCGGTCAGGAACAGGGTGATGAACACCATGGAGATGGTCATCAGCCAGAAGCCCCACATTTCCACAATCTGCGCCGTGTTGCTGTTGCCGTAAGGACGGCCACGCATGATCGGCACCGCGTAGGAAATGATGGTCAAGACGATCATCACGTAGGCGCCGTAGAACGCCATGTGGCCGTGAGCGGCGGTAATCTGGCTGCCATGGGTGTAGAAGTTCACCGGAGCCAGGGTGTGCAGAAAGCCCCACACGCCAGCACCCAGGAACGCCATCACGGTTGTACCCATGGCCCACAGCATGGCGGCCTTGTTCGGGTGGTTACGGCGGCGACGGTTGATCATGTTGAAGGCGAAGACCACCATCATGAAGAACGGCAGTGGTTCCAGTGCAGAGAACACTGAACCCAGCCACAACCAGTACTCAGGCGGCCCGATCCAGAAGAAGTGGTGGCCGGTACCGATGATGCCGGTAATCAGCGCCATGGCGATAATGACGTACAGCCATTTCTCGATCACTTCGCGGTCAACACCGGTGAGCTTGATCAGCACATAGGCCAGAATGGCACCCATGATCAGCTCCCATACGCCTTCTACCCACAGGTGAACCACAAACCACCAGAAGTATTTGTCGGTGGCGAGGTTGCTTGGGTTGTAGAAAGAGAACAGCCAGAGCACCGCCAGGCCTACCAGGCCGGTGATCAGGACAATATTGACGACCGTTTTGCGACCTTTCAGTGCCGTCATGGCGATGTTGTACAGGAACGCAACCACCACCACGGCAATACCGATTTTGGTAATGGTGGGTTGTTCAAGGAATTCCCGGCCCATGGTGGGTAGCAACTTGTTCATCGTTATTTCGGCCAGGGTGGCGTAGTCGACAAACAGGTAGCCCAGAATGGTCAGGGTTCCGGCCGCGGCGAATACCCAGAACAGAATCCACGCCAGCAGAGGGCTGTGTAATTCGGTCTGGGCCTCTTCCGGTACCAGATAATACGTTGCGCCCATAAAGCCGAACAGCAACCAGACAATCAGCAGGTTGGTATGCACCATCCGCGCGACGTTGAACGGAATTTCCGGAAACAGGAAATCACCCACAACGTATTGGAGACCCAGAATCAGGCCGAACACAATCTGGCCGGCAAACAGAATCAGGGCAAAGATGAAGTAGGGCATGGCGACCCTTTGAGATTCGTATTTCATGTCTGCTCCCTTACCCTTCGATGTTGGGTGGCCAACCGTTGTCGTCAATCTTTGATGTCCACTCCAGGAAGGCGGCCAGGTCTTCGATTTCTGAATCGCTCAGATTGAAGTTTGGCATCTGGCGCCGGCCCGGGATGTTCGTGGGCATGGCGTTCATCCAGGCTTTCATGTAGGACTTGAAGACCTCGGTATCACTACCGCCGCGGCGGTCAAACACGTTGGCCAGTTCGGGAGCGAAGTAAGCGCCTTCGCCCATGATGGAATGACAACCGACACAGTTGTTCTCTTCCCACAGATGTTTGCCGCGAACCACCTCTTCGGTAAGCTCCTCGCGGTTGTCCCGCTCGGGCATAGCACGCAGCTGAGTGTCAAAAGTCAGGGCCAGGAACAACAGGACGAAGAATGCACTTCCCCCCAGATATATGTTCCTGGCCATGCTTTTGGTAAAGCGCTCGGCCATTGGTCTCTCTCCTTGGTTGTTACGAATACCTGACTGCCCCACTAGGATATAAAGATGTATCCATGATGCTATTGATGATTATCAAAGAAGATCAAGGGTTTCTCTATTGAGCTGGGGAGTTACCTCTTGATGGGTAGGTGGTAGACTGCCCTGCCGGTTGTACTTTCACTACTTTTGCCCGGAGAAGTCATGTCTGCCGCCCTGGCGTTGTTGCTCAAACTCCTTCCCCTGTACGTTACCGTGGCTCTGGGCTGGATTGCCGGGCGTTTCCTGGAAGCCAGTGGCCGGCACATTGCCGGTATCATGCTTTACATTGTTACGCCCTCGGTGGTGTTCTCCGGGGTAATGGCGGCGCCGCTCAGCCTGGAAGTGATCCTGCTGCCGGTGCTGGTGTTCGGCTTTTGTACCGTGATTTCCCTTGGCCACATGGTGCTTGCCCGAAGACTGCTCTCGGATGGCAGCGCAGCCGTTATTCCGCTATCTGTGGGTACGGGAAACACCGGTTATTTCGGAATTCCGGTGGCGTTGTTGCTGTTCGGTGAGGAGGGCCTGGCGCTGTACATCGTCTGTATGCTGGGTACCACCCTGTTTGAGAATTCCGTTGGTTTTTATCTGGCGGCTCGCGGCAAATACAGCATTCAGAATGCGCTGTTAAGGGTGGCCCGCCTGCCCTCGGTCTATGCGTTTCTGGCGGCGGTGGTGTTGAATCTGTCCGGGGTGGCCATCCCGGAGGTATTTGTGCCGTTGTTCGATAACCTGCGGGGCGCTTACAGCATCCTTGGCATGATGATCATTGGCATGGGGATCACCAGCTTTCGCGGTCTGGCGGGCAACCCCCGTTTTACGCTGCTGGCATTTTTCGGCAAGTTTGTGGTCTGGCCGGCGCTGGCGCTGGCCTTCTGGTGGTTCGATGCGAACTGGTTCGGAGTTTACGACCGGGCCGTGCACCAGGCCATTTTCCTGATTTCCATTACCCCCATTGCCGCCAATACCGTGGTGATTGCCACCTTGCTTGACGCCTCGCCCCGCCAGGCGGCGGGGACGACGCTGCTGAGTACCTTGTTTGCACTCGGGTTTATTCCGGTGATGATTGCCTGGGTTTTCTGACTCAGGAATTCTGGCATGAGGCCTCGCTGGCCTGGGAACTGGCGCTCCGCGCGCCTTCGATGTCGCTGCGGGCATGGCGAACCACACTGATGCCTGCCGTTATCGCCAGGGTGCCCATGATGGCGGCCACGATCAGGTCTGGCAGTGCACTGCCTGTGCCGAATACACCCAGTGCCGCCGCCATAACGGCCATATTACCAATGGCGTCGTTCCGGCTGCACAGCCAGACCGAGCGCATATCCGAATCGCCATCGCGGAAGCGGAACAGGATTACGGCAACGCTGACGTTGGCGGCCAGCGCAAGCAGCCCGACCAGTCCCATGGTCAGGGGCTCCGGGGTGATGCCGCTTTGCAGTACCCAGATTGCCCGGCCCCAGACAATCAGGCCAAACACCGCCATGGTCAGACCTTTCACCATGGCCGCCCGCCCGCGCCAGAGCATTCCCATGCCCAGGACACTGAGCGACAGCAGATAGTTGGCACTGTCTCCGAAGAAATCAATGGCGTCGGCCATCAATGAGACCGAGCCGGATTGCAGGCTGGCCAGCCCTTCGACCAGAAACATAACCAGATTGACCCAGAGGGCAATCCAGAGCGCCCGGCGGAATCCCGGGGCGGGGCTTTTGGGTTCAGGTGCAGAACAGGAACACGCCATAGAGACCTCCTTATGAGAATGCCTCCATTTAAAACCCTGTAGTTGCTACAGGGTCAACACCTGTCAATCCGGCTGGCCGGGGCGATGGCTGCCGGGCACGTGATTGCCCGTGCCGGTGTCTTCCGGAATGCTAACCAGGTCTTCGCTGAGCCCCTCGAGAATGCCGCATTCCCGTATCGTTCGCGGGTCTGAGCAGGCGCTTTGAAGATCGACCAGCACTTTTTCAAGGCTGGACAGTTCCCGGAGGCGGGCGCGGACATGGGAAAGGTGCCGGGCCAGCAGTGCGTCGACGTCTGAGCAGTCGGCGGCCGGATTGTCTGCCAGCCGGATAAGCTCGCGAATTTCATCCTGTGCCATATCCAGATTGCGGCAGCGTTTGATAAACAGAAGCCGGTCCAGGTGTTCTTGCCGGTAATGGCGGTAACCATTGGCGCCCCGGTCCGGTTCGGTCATCAAGCCGATTTTTTCAAAGTAACGCACCGTTTCTACCGGTACATCCGATTGTCTGGAAAGCTCTCCGATTTTCATGGCTGGGTCCTGCTGAGGCTTCTGAACGGGCTGATCGCCCTGTCCGGGTCATTCAGAATACCGCGCCAGCGCGTCCTCACGAAAGGCCGTGGGCGTGGTGCCGGTGATCTCGCGAAAGGCCCGGTTGAAAGAGCTGAGCGTTCGGTAACCTACGTCCAGAGAAATGTTCAGAATGGGTTCATCGGGCATGGCTGTTAGTCTGCGAGACGCTTCGGCGATGCGCAGCTGATTAATGTAATCGTTGAAGTTTCGGTAGCCAAGGGTTTGATTGATGACCCGTCTCAGCCGGTACTCGGGGATATTGAGCGCATTTGCCAGTTTGGCCAGTGTCAGTTTCTCCTGCCGGAAAAAGCCCTCCTCCATCAGCGCTTGCAGTTGCTTTGCGTCCTGCTCACCGGCCGGGTGAGAGGTTTCCTCCGGTGTGCTGATGTCTGGTTCTATGATGTCTTCCTTTGGGCTATCGGCAGGGCCTGCCCGCTCTTGCCCGACATCCGGAGACAGTTCCAGAAGCCCCCGCCGGGCACTGACCATGCAAAACAGTATGGCCAGCGATGCCAGGCTCACGATAACGCCGCGCATGGCCTCGTGATACAGCCCGAAGTTCAGGCAGATGGTAGCAACCGCAACGGCGCTGCCCAGTATCAGAAGAATGGCGAGGCGGGCGATTCGCCGTGGCTCCACCAGATCATCGCACCAGTGGCGGATGACATGGGCAGTGCCGTGAAGCACCACCACATACTCAAACCATTGCCCGAGATTCCAGCCCAGGTAAATAGCCCAGTCGGGCCAGACACCGGCCTCGATAAAGGGTCGGGAAAAGGCGGGCGCCAGAAAGCTGTAAAGCGCCATGCCCCCCCCAGACACTGACCAACCTGGGGCGCGGGGCAAACACCAGTTGGCAGAGCAGCCAGAACAACAGGGGCAAGGAGGTTTGAAGATCGGAGGTGACCCAGCGCCAGGACACCGGCATCAGAGGATCGATCAGATACGCCGAGGCCGCGAGCACGATGAGCAGGAACAGTTTTCCCACCAACAGTTGCCGCAAATCCCGCCAGGAAATCATGAACAGGGATGCCAGACATCCCAGGCCAAATCCGGTGAGCGTGAGCATGGTAGAACCTTCTACGAGGACTCTTATTATTGTCGTCCGCCAGTATAGAAGGAGTGTTTGATAGATGACATTGGCCAATGTGCCGGGCGCCAATGACACCCGGCACAGAGGTTGGCCGCCGCGGCCATACCGGCTTACCGGGGCAGAGTGGCCGCCCAGCGCTGGTTGCTGTTGCCGTGATGATTATAGAGCACCACCGAACTGCCGGCCGCATCAAGCGCGAGGGCGCTGTTCTGTTTCAGCCGGAAGGAACCATCACTGTGGCGCTGGAAGGCGCGTGCGTTGTCACTGGTGCAGTCACCGGTGGTAACCGGCACGTCGTTACCGGGCGCATCATTGCTGGCCAGGCACAATGTGGTGTCGGCGGCGGAGATCATAAGTCCCGCGGAAGCCTGCCACTGCCACCGCTGTTGCGGCGCGCCGGTGCAGGTGGCCAGGCTGACAGCCGCATTGTTGCCATTGGATGTCAGACATTGCCCCGAGCGTTCACTGCGGTATTCCGCCCATTGCCCACTGGCGCTGTCCAGGCGCATTTCCCACTGCTGGTTGGCGCCGCCATGGGACACCCAGAAACCGGCGGCGCCGCCGTTATAGGCGTCGAGGGAATGCTGGCTGCTTTGTGCGTTGGTCACTCGCTGGCCGTTATAGTCCCAGTGCTGGCGAGCGCTGTTGTCGCAGGGTTGCAGGGCCGGTCGGCCGTTGTTCCAGGGCGTGCCGTTGTTGTCGAGACACAAAGTGTGATTGCTGGCCCGATTGGACAACTGCCCGGTGGTTTTATCGAAGCGCCAGCGCTGATCCAGTGCCAGAGTCTGGCAAGAATAATGACCGGCTTTGTCGCCGGGACTGGTGTTGTCGTTCCCGGGCATATCCAGGCACGTACCCGTTCCCCGGTTGAACAGCGAGAATTCCGCCGGTAGCGGGTTCAGATATTGCTGGTCGGTGTTGGCCCGGGCCCGCTCCCACATCTGCAGGTAGGCTTCGGCGGAATTCATCACTGCTTCGTAGATTCGAGCGGGGGTCTGCTCCCGAATGTCCTGAATGTGGTCGGCTACCAGCCCGTAGTGGGCCATGCCGTCGGTATTCAGGTCGAAAACGCGATTGCCGGAGACCTGGCGGTCGATGGTCAGACCGAATTCGGTAACAAACGGATAGCTCAACGGATCGGTTTCGGCACTGGCCCGGGGGCCGGCCTGGATGCCGATGCCGCTCATATCGGTGGCAAAGGGCACGCCCTGTACCCAGGGCGTGACTGACGCCGAACGGATGGAAGGGCGTGCCCGCCATCATGGTGCCGCCCATGAATTCGTAGGAGGTAATATGGGTGTGGGGGTCAACGGAGCCGCGCACCGGTGTGGCCGCGTTACCGTTGAGGGTATCGGTATCGCCTGCGACATTCAGGTCGGCTTCCGGAAATTCACTGCAGTTGTCGGCAGGCACCAGGCGGAACCAGGCTTCACTGTCGCGGTTACCGGGGTTCAGCAGATCGATAAAATAAATACCCTGGCTGTTCCAGTTGTGTCGCAGAGCACGGTTCAGCGACAGGCTGGTAAACCGGAACAGGGTGTCGCCGCCCTCGGCTTTGTCTTCGATGCGCCAGTTGGCGTGTTGTCCCACCACGTTGCCTGCGGTGATCTCGGCCGGGAAGCGGGTATCCAGAAAGCGCCCGCCCTGGTCATACAGCAGATACTCCCCGAGCCTGGACGGTTTGAAATAGAACTGGGCCGCCTGAGCGGCATCCGATGCCCGAAAATCAAAGCTCCAGCCACTGTTTACGGTGCCATTGGTCTGGTAACGGCGCATGAAATTGCCGGTTTCCGGCGATTGCACCGAGTAGCAGCCCTGAGCAAGGGTATGGGTGGCGTCTGTGGTTGCCGCAAATGCGGTGCCCGTTGGCACGAGCAAAGCCGAGGCCCCGATCAGGGCCGGAATGAAATGTTTCATGTCTGTCTTCCCGTATCGTGTTGTTGTTGATCTAAGGGAAAATCCCGAACTCACGTTAGATCGTGAGCCGGGAAAACACGACGGGAAAGACTTTGCAAAACCTGCAAGCAGTGTGCAGATTCTTGAATGGCGGTTTTACAACTTGAAGCTGCTCATGGCCCGGGACAGCTCTTCTGCCATCTGGCGCAGGGCCTCCACTTCCTTCAGGCTTGCGGCCATGTCCTCGGCGGACAAGCGGCTGAGCTCGGCGATGTTCTGCACGTTCTGGCTGATTTCTTCCGTGACCGAACTTTGCTCTTCGGTGGCGGTAGCCACTTGCAGCCCTTTGCCGGAGATTTCTTCCACCTTGTCGCTGATCTCGCCCAGGGCTTCAACCATCCGCCCTGCTGCGGAGACCGTTTCGCCGGTGGCCTCTTCGCCGGATTCCATCATGCGAACCGCCTTTCGGGAGCCGTCCTGCAAGCGTTCGATGATTTCCTGAATTTCCCGGGTCGAGGTCTGAGTTTTGCCGGCCAGCCCCCGTACTTCGTCGGCGACCACGGAAAACCCCCGTCCGTGCTCGCCCGCGCGGGCCGCTTCGATCGCCGCGTTCAGCGCCAGCAGGTTGGTTTGCTCGGAAATATCGTTGATCACCTGAATGACCCGGCCGATGCCATCGACTTCCACGGCCAGCTGCTGAATCGCGGTGGCGGAGCTGCGAATGCTGTCGGCCATGCCAGTTACCTGGTCAACCGACATATTCATGTCTGAGCGAATGGTTCGGGCGTTGGTATTCACCTCGTCCAGATGGGCGGCCGTCTCGTTGGCGTTACGGGCAATCTCCTGCACCGTGGTTTCCATTTCGTAGATCGCCGTTGCCACCGATTCAGTCAGGCTGCTCTGATCCCGGGAGCGTTGGGTGTTGCTCTCGATAATGGGGGTCAGCTCAGTCACAAAGTCCTGAAGCTGGCTCGAAGTCTGCCGGAGATCCGATACCAGTTCATGCTGGGAGCCGATAAAAGCGTTGAAGCCCCGGGCCAGATCGCCCAGCTCGTCTTTGCTGTCGGCCGGTAGCCGCTGGGTCAGATCGCCGCCGCCCTTGCCGATGTCGGTCAGGGCTTTGGCGACTCGAATCAGGGGCCGGGTCATGCGGGTGGCGGCAAAGATAACAATCACGATAAAGAGGCCGGCGACAATCAGTCCCGCCGTCAATGCACCCGCGATGGCTTCATACAAAGGGCCGTAGATTTCGCTGGAAGGAACTTCGATAACCACGCGCCAGCCGCCAAAAGACAAGGGCTGGCTGACACTGATGAACTCTTCGCCGTTGCGGCTGAATTCCCCGAACACCCGGTTCTGGCCGGATTGCAGTTGTCGTGCTGCAGATTGCGGCATGAGCGCCGAAAGCTGTTTGCCGACATTGGTCACGTCTGGATGCACGGTGACGGCGCCGTCCGGGCTGACCAGGTAAACGATGCCGGTATCGCCAAACCGGTAGTTACGGATAAGTTCCGCCATCCGGTCCATATCAATGCCCAGGCCGGTAACGCCCAGTGCCTCGCCTCCGGAGGTAACACGCACGTTGATAAAGAGGGTTAATTCGCCGGTGGTTTTCTCGGAGTCCAGAGTCAGCTCACTGGGCGCGCCGCTGGCCAGGAAATTGTAAAACCATACGTCCTGAGAGCGTGTTACCTGCCGGGCCAGGCCCTGATGGGTGTAGTAGTTTTCAGACTGAAGTGACACAAAATGCGCGCTGTCGGCCTGCAGCTGCTGGCGAACCTGCTCCAGCTGCCGGCTGACCTGTGCCCGCTCCCCGGCAGGCTCTCCCTGGTTTGCCCACTGATGCAAAAAGACATTGCCGGCCAGCACTTCGGAGGCTGTAATGGCCGGCAGCATTTCATTCTCGAGTTCCTTGGCAATGGACTGAACGTTGGCGGGCAGCGCCGAGTTCATCAGAAAGCGATCGAGAATATCGCGTATCTGAACAATGTTGATGGTGACCATGACACCGATACAGGCAACGAGTGCAACGGCAGCACCCAGTGTCAGTTTGGTTCGGATCTGCATGATATGTCCTGATTGTTTAGTATTAAGGCTATCCTCAGGATAGCTGAGCGATGTGCAGGTGCGAAGAATCGGGCGAACTTAAACGCAATGTCAGCTGCTGGCAATCCTTGATTTTGCTGACTCGTGAGCTTGCGAAAACATCGTCAGGGTCTTCTGTGCTATGGTTCCGGGCGCAGCTGATACGGAGACAAGGAGTCGTAAGATGTTGGAGCGGATACAGAGGAAGTTGGGCCTGGAAACGATACCGGGCGTGTTTTTTTCCTCTGCCGGCATTGCGGCCCTGTTCGTACTTCTTGCGATTCCCTTTGATCAGGCCGTAGCGTCTGTCTTCAGTGACCTGACCGGCTGGGTAGCCCGGAATCTTGGCTGGTTTTACATTCTGGCGGTATCTTCGCTGCTTATCTTCCTATTGGGGCTGGCAGTCAGTCGCTATGGCAACATCCGGCTGGGCGCAGACGACAGCCGGCCCGATTATTCCAATCTCACCTGGTTTACCATGCTGTTCGCGGCGGGCATTGGCACGATTTTGATGTTCTGGGGGGTGGCGGAGCCGGTGTCCCACTTTGCCAACCCGCCGTTTGATGGTGTTGCCGCCGGAACAGAGCGGGCAGCCTCCGATGCCATGACCATCGCCCTGTATCATTTCGGCCTGCATACCTGGACCATTTTTGCCATGCCCGGCCTCGCGATCGGCTACTTCGCCTACCGTCATAACCTGCCCATGCGCATCAGCAGTCTGTTTTATCCGATTCTGGGCGAACGCACGTTCGGCCCCTGGGGTTGGACGGTGGATGTGATTGCTGTGCTCGGGACCCTGTTCGGGGTGGCCACCTCGCTCGGCCTGGGGACGCTTCAGCTGAACAGTGGCCTGAATTACCTGTTTGGCGTGCCGGTCAGCGGGCCGGTCCAGGTCATCCTGATTGCCGTTATCGCCAGTATTGCTTCCACCTCCGTGGCGCTGGGGCTCGACAAGGGGGTGCGGCGTCTGTCGCAGTTGAACATTCTGCTGGCGATTGCGCTCTTGTTGTTCGTGTTTGCCGTTGGCCCGACGGTGTTTATTGGCGAAGGCATGGTTCAGAGCATTGGCGACTATTTTGATGCGCTGCCCTGGCTGGCGTTCTGGACGGAGACCTTCCGTGAAACCGACTGGCAACGTAACTGGACCTTGTTTTACTGGGCCTGGACCATTTCCTGGGCACCGTACGTTGGCATTTTTATTGCCCGCATTTCCCGGGGCAGAACCATTCGCGAATTCGTGGCCGGCGTGCTGTTTGCGCCCACTGCGTTTACCCTGGTGTGGTTCGGTATCTTTGGTTTGTCGGCCATCCACGTGGAAATGCAGGGGCAGGTTGCCCTGGCCGAACAGGTGCAGAGAGATCCATCGGTGGCCATCTTTGCGTTTCTCGAAGCATTTCCTCTGGCGGAGCTGGCCTCGGCCCTGAGTGTGGTGATTATCGTCATTTTTTTCACCACCTCCTCGGACTCCGCCTCCCTGGTGATCGATATGCTCACGCGCCGGGACGATCAACCCTCACTGGTTCGCCAGCGGATTTTCTGGGCCCTGGCGCAAGGCGTTATCGCCGCGACCTTGTTGCTCGCCGGCGGGCTGGATGCCCTGCAGAACGTCATTACATCGCTGGGATTGCCGTTCTGCATCTTGCTGGTCTTTATGGCGGTGTCGCTGTACCGGGCCCTGCACGCCGACTATCGGGGCTACAGTGTGAACGAGCTGGTGCGCGGGCGAGCTTTCCCGGAAGTGGAAGCCGGTTCCGAATCCAAACAGGAGAGAGACTATGTACCGGAAGTTACTGATCGCGATTGATCCGGAAGATGACGGCGAAGGCAAGCGGGCACTGGAAGCCGCGCTGCCCCTGGCGGGTGACAGCGGAGAACTGCATCTGGCCAGTGTGTTCAGCCCCGGCGGCAGCGGTTTTTTCCCGCACGTGACCGAAGCATCACCCGATGATAAAGAAACCGAAGTGCGCCACCATCTGGACCTGATCGCCAGGAAGTATTTGCCCCTGAATAGGGATGCAGCCTTACACGTGGTTGCTGGTACGGCCGGTGAAAAACTGGTTGCCCTGGCCGGCCAGCTGGGCGTCGATCTGATGATTCTGGTGTCCCGCGGAAGCAGTGGGCATTGGCCTTTGCGGCGGGCAACGGTCGAGTACGTTTCCGTGAATGCGCCCTGTGCGGTGTTGGTGTTGCCGGCCCTGGAAAAGCGCGAATCCACTGAAGGTGATCAGGCCGAGTGACCCTACTCGTCGAATAGGGACAGCTGCGGCGCGGAGGATGGTGTGGCTGTGCCCGCCTTAGGCCGGTTCTGTCTGGGCCCTTTTCGGCTTCCGTGCCTGCTCAAAACCCGCTCGGTCTCTGCCTGGCTGACCTGCTGCTTTCTGAAATCGCCCACCGCCTTGCGCGCTACCCGTGCCGCTTGCTCATGGTCACAGATAGGTGCGGTATAAGTATTGCCGCCGTATCGTTGTTTCTGGGCTGGTGTCATCAGCCAGGGGGTGTGGATCATTTCCGCCGGTACGCCGGCCAGTTCCGGCACCCAGCGGCGCAGGAATTCCCCCTCGGGGTCCAGTTTCTGGCTTTGCAGTACCGGATTGTAGATACGCAGGGCATTGATGCCGGTGAGGCCTGACTGCATCTGGGCCTGAGGGTAGTGAATGCCCGGTTCGAAATCGGTGAACAGGCGGGCCAGGTGCAGGGCAGGATCGCGCCAGTGCAGCCACAACTGGTAGCTGGCTACCGCCATCAACATGGCGCGCATTCGGAAATTGATCCAGCCGGTGTGGTGCAGGCTGCGCATACAGGCATCCACCAGCGGCCAGCCCGTCTGCCCCTCCTGCCAGCGCTGCAATCGTTCGCTGTTGTTAGGACCGGATTTCAGGTGCTCCAGCTCCCGGTGCATGGCCCGGAACTCCAGTTCCGGTTCGTCTTCCAGCTTCTGGATAAAGTGGCAATGCCAATGCAGGCGGGAGCGAAAGCTGGTGAGGCTTTTTTTCTTGCGGGGCAGGGTGTTGCGGTGTTCGCCAGCGGCTTTCGACTGCCCGTATACCTGGCGCAGGCTGATGGTGCCCCAGGCCAGGTGGGGGCTTAGCCGGGAGCAGGAACGAGGGGCCGTTACCGGTGACGACATATTGTACTGGTAGCCCACGCAGCGCCGCTCAAGAAAGGAGCCCAGTAAAGCCTCGGCGCGATGCGTGCCGCCGGCCTGGCGATCCGGACAGGGCGCGCCGTAAAGATGGGTCGGCTCGGGCAGGGTTTGTGGCCAGCCGGACGGGTCCGGGGAGGTGATGGCCCCGGGCGCGGGCAGCGGCGTATCTTTGATAATCCGGTTCCAGTGCCGGTCCCAGTCGTCCCGGTTGGCCAGCCGCCGGACCACCCCGAACGCTTGCCATTCGCGGAATTCAATTTGTTGGGCCTGGCACCAGGCAATGACGGCGGTATCGCGCCGGAACGTCCAGTCGCCGCCTGTTTCCTGGTGGCAGAACACCTGCGAAACGCCATATTGCCGGTTCAGGCGGGCCAGGGCGTCGATCACCTCCCCGGTAAACACGCACAAGTCGCTGCCCAGACGCTTCAACTGGGTACGCAGACCCTCGAGGGACTCTGCCGCGAACTGCCATTGCCGGTGGGAGGTATCCGGCTGCTGCCAGTAATCCGGCTCCACCACATACAGCGGAATCACCGGTTGGCCGGTTTGCACGGCCGCAAGCAAGGGGCCGTGATCCGCCACCCGGAAATCCCGCTTGAACCACACCACCACTGCCATCAGCAAGTCCCCCGGCTGCGCCGGCAGCGTTCGCTGCAGTATTTCACCTGCGCCCAGTCTTTCGCCCACTTTTTGCGCCAGGCAAACGAGCGGTTACAGACCGGGCAGATTTTCTCGGGCAAATGCGGTTTTTTGTGCATGGGCGGTTTATGGGTTTAACTGACCTTTAGTAATTGCAGATACGTGACTAAGCGTCCAGAGGTTTTGCCATGTCCCGATTTGACGACAATATCCGGCCGCCGTCGGTTCTGATTTTCGACTGGCACGGTACCCTGGTGGATACCCATGATGCCATGTTTAGCGCCATGGAGGAGATGTTACCGCAACTGGAAGAGCTGGGCCTGGTCGACGAACTGTTGCCGGAGGACCGGTGCCGCACCGGAGACGACGCCCGGTTGGTGCGCTACATCCGCATTTACCGGCGGCTGCACCCGCGTATTCTCGCCGAGCGCCGGGTGTCGCGAACGGATATTTTCAACGCCATTTTTGGTGACAACAGGGCGGCCAAGCTGATCGCGCATCAGGCCTACAACCAGGCCTACCGCAAGTACTTCGGGCAGGTAAAACCCTTTCAGCCCGGCGCCTACGAGTATCTGTCAGCATTGAAGGTCATGGGCATCCAGCTGGCGGTGTGCACTAACCGCAACCGGGAGTTTCTGGATAAGGAGCTGGAGATTGTCGATGAAGGCCGCTGGCAATACCTGTTCGATGCCACCGTGTGCGCCGATGACGTTACCGAATACAAGCCGGACCCGGAAGTGATTCTCAAAGCGCTGGAGAAGCTGTCGCTGCCGACCGATGAGCACGCCTGGTATATAGGCGACAGCTACGTGGATATGCTCACGGCGCATCACGCCGGCGTTTCCGGCGTGTTCTACAATGGCGCCTGCTGGGAACCCGACCGGATCAGCAGCTGGTTCACCAAACGCGATGCACCGGTGGCGGTGCTGGATAGCTTTGAGGATTTGCTCGACCTGCTGGCTCTGTTGGAGCGTGAGCATCCGGACGCCTTCGAGGCCAGCCCGGCCGAGGTGCGCCCGAAACCCTTTCCTCAACCGGAACGACCGGTACCCAGAATCGAGCCGGACTGGCATCCGGCTGTGGTGCGCTTAATCCGACCCTCGGTTATCCTGCTTGACTGGCACGCCACCCTGGTGGATACGCTGGATGCGATGTACCACGCGGTAGACGATATGCTGCCCGATTTTCATAAACTGGGGTTAATGGAGCGCATGGTAGCCCCGGAAGACAGCAAAACGCCTGAGGATGCGAGACTGGTGGCCTACGTCCGCGAGTTTGCCAAACTGCATCCGAAGGTAAAGGCCGACCGTAAAATTTCCCGCACGGATATCTTTGAAGTGCTGTTTGGTGACGATCAGGCCGCCAAGCAGGTTGCTCATAAAGCCTTCAACCACCATTACCGCAATCATTACGGCACGGTGAAGGCCTTTGAGCCCAGAGTGCGTGAGATGCTTGAGGGCCTCCGCAAGCTGAATATCCAGGTGGGCGTGATCACCAACCGCGACCGGGAATTTTTCGAGCACGAGTTAGCCTCCGTGGAGGGCACCGGTTGGACGCACCTGTTCGATGTGACGGTGTGCGGAGATGACACCCCGTTGCGCAAGCCCCATCCGGACCAGTTGCTGCTGGCTATACAGAAACTGGATTACCCGCCGGACCCCAGTGTGTGGTACGTGGGCGATTCCACCACCGACATCATCGCCGCCAAACGGGCCGGCATGACCGCCGTGTTCTTCAACGGCGCGCAGTGGGATCAGCCCTGGCTGAACCGGATTTTTCCCGGCACCCACAAACACCCGGACAAGCCGGATGTGGTGGTTAACGATTTTTCGGAATTCTGGGCGCTGGTGTTGGCGTGTGAGATTGGGCCGCCTTAATCCCCCTCAGTCTTGCGCGAAATGGCGCACCCGTTTAAATCTCGTCCAGATGTTCCAGAATCCAGTTGGCCCGCTTCAACAGCGCTTCGCGCCGCTCCGGTTTCTGTTTGTCCCAGCTGCGGTACATCATCGACATTCGGGGATTTTTGGCAAAATCGTCACGGTGGCGGTCAATGAAGTGCCAGTACAGGCTATTAAAGGGGCAGGCCTGTTCGCTGGTGGCATCCTGAACCCGGTAGTGGCAATTCTGACAGTGGTCGGACATTCGCTGGATGTATTTCCCGCTGGCCGCATAGGGCTTGGAGCCCAGATAGCCGCCGTCGGCGTGCATCACCATACCCAGCGTGTTGGGCAGTTCCACCCAGTCAAACGCATCGATGTAGACCGCCAGATACCAGTCGCAAATGGCTTCGGGCTTGATGCCGGCGAGCAGGGCAAAGTTGCCGGTGACCATCAGCCGCTGAATATGGTGCGCGTAAGCATTGCGACGGGTAGCGTCGATGGCCTTGTGCATGCAGCGCATCCGGGTTTCGCCGGACCAGTAAAACCAGGGCAGGTCACGTTGATTGCCCAATCGGTTTTCCTTTGCGTAATCCGGCATCAGCCGCCAGTAGATGCCGCGCACAAATTCCCGCCAGCCGATGATCTGGCGCACGAAGCCTTCTACCGCATTCAGGGGAGCCTGGCCGGCGTGCCAGGCGCGCACCGCCTCTTCACAAACGGCGATCGGGTCCAGCAGCCCGGTGTTCAGATACGGCGACAGAATCGAGTGGAACAGCCAGTCTTCCTTATCCGACATGGCGTCCTGATAGTCCCCAAAGCAGGGCAGGGCGAAGTCGATGAAGTGGGCCAGAGCCTCCCGAGCCTGTTTTTCAGTCACCGCAAAGTGAAAGTCTTCGGTGGTGCCGAAGTGGTTGGGAAAGTGCTCTTCCACCAATTCGATCACCTCGCGGGTGATAGCGTCCGGTTCAATCCGGAACGGGCCTGGCGCTGGCGGTTTGCCAGTCCATTTTTTCCGGTTATCGGCGTCAAAATTCCAGTTGCCACCCTCCGGCTTGTTGTCGGAGGTCATCAGCAGGCCGGTTTTTTTGCGCATTTCCCGGTAGAAAAATTCCATCCGCAGTTGCTTTTTACCTTCGGCCCATCGGGCGAACTCGTCGATGGCGCAGACGTAACGGGTGTCCGGCCGGATCTCCACGGGCAGGCCCAGGGTTTTGTGCCACTGGCTGATCTGGCTGTGCAGCCGCCACTCGCCACATTCGGTGGTGATCAGCCGCTCCGGTTGATGCTGTTCGGCAAGCTCTCCGATCACCTGTTCCAGCGACTGGGCGGTGTTGTCCGGGTGATAGGTCTGGTAATGCACCTGCCAGCCGTCCTGTTCCAGTTGCCGGGCAAAGTGCCTCATGGCGCTGAAGATGAACACCAGCTTTTTTTTGTGATGGTTGGTGTAACTGGCTTCGCTGTGTACCTCGGCCATTACGATCAGGTCGTTGGACTTATCCGCACCGTCCAGTGCAGAGAGCGCGGGGCTGAGCTGATCGCCCAGAATCAGAATGAGGTTGGCCATGGCCGACTCCGTGAGGGTTTATCCTTTAGAGGTACGCAGAATACGCCATGGGCGCAAGGGTGGTTCATTCAGTATGCTGTTACACTCAGCTGATTCGCATCAAATCGTGACCGCCGCCGGTCAGGCATAATAGGTGCTTTCCGGCACGCCGATCCTATTGAACGTTAGAGTTTTACTATGGCTTCTGATACCGCTGCAGCAAACACCCTGCCCGCTTTCATCTGGGATGAGGCGCTTATTCGCCGTTATGATCTGAGCGGCCCCCGTTATACATCTTACCCAACGGCCGTGGAGTTCAACCGGGATTACTCCATTGACGACATGGTCAAAGCGGCGGGCCGGAGCAAAGCGGCCGGTGGCCCGATTTCGCTGTACACCCATCTGCCGTTCTGCGCGCACCTTTGTTACTACTGCGCCTGCAACAAGGTGATTACCAAGAAGCGCGATAAAGCCATGCCCTATGTGGAACGCGTGCTGAAGGAAGCAGCCATCCAGTCGAAGCTGTTCGGGGCAGACCGCCCGGTGCAGCAGTTGCATTGGGGCGGTGGTACGCCGACGTTTCTGCCGAAAGATGTCATGCAGCATCTGATGGCGGGTTACGCTGATCTTTTTAACCTGCAGTCCGGTGACGATCGGGACTACAGTGTGGAAATCGATCCCCGGGAAGTGGATGAAGATACCTTGCCCACTCTGTGGGAGTTGGGCTTCAATCGCATCAGCCTGGGTGTCCAGGATGTGAACCCGGAAGTGCAGAAAGCGGTGAACCGTATCCAGCCCCGGGACATGACCGAAGCGGTGTTGAGTGAAGCCCGCCGCATTGGCTTCCGTTCCATCAATCTGGATCTGATCTACGGCCTGCCGTACCAGACCCCGGAAAGCTTTGCCGAGACGCTGGAAGCGGTGATCGAGATGTCACCAGACCGGCTCTCGGTATTCAGCTACGCGCACCTGCCGGATCGTTTCTACCCGCAAACCCGGATTCAGGGCGACACCCTGCCCAGTCCGCAGCAAAAACTGACGATTCTGCACAACACGATTAATCGCCTTCTGGAAGCCGGCTATGAGTACATCGGCATGGACCATTTCGCCAAACCGGACGATAGCCTGGCCGTGGCGCAGCGCGAAGGCCGGCTGCATCGCAATTTCCAGGGCTACACCACCCATTCGGATTGCGACCTGGTGTCGCTGGGCGTGTCGGCCATCGGCCAGACCGACGATGCTTACTTCCAGAACAATCACGACCTGCCGTCCTGGGAGGCCTCCATCGACGCCGGCCAGTTGGCCATTATTCGCGGTGTCAGTCTGACCCGCGATGACCGCATCCGTCGTTGGGTGATCGGCCAGTTGATCTGTCAGTTCCGGCTCGACCGCAAACAGTTTGCCGAGCAGTGGAGCGAGGACTTCGATCGCTACTTCGCCGATGAAATGGGCCGGCTGAGACCGATGATCCAGGACGAGCTGATTGCCGATTCAGGGTCTGTCCTGCAGGTGCAGCCTGCAGGCCGGCTGCTGATTCGGGCGATCTGCCAGATTTTCGATCTGTATCGCAAGGAAGGCGCCAGTCAGCGTTTCTCCCGGATCATCTGATAACAAGCCCTTCCGGTGTTCAGAAAAGGCTGCCTTGCGCAGCCTTTTGTTTTTCAGGACGGGACAGGGTTAAAGAGTAAAAACAACTCACACTAATATTATGTACTCTAAAGACTAGACCCTGGTCTTTTTTTTGCGTATCTTCTCCTGCTCCCTACCCAATGTGTTGGATGCGTCTACGCATCAGGCTGAATTCCGGTTTTTTTCGGTAATCGTCGTAAAAAATCATTCTGCCAACGATGCTGCGTGTCTGGTTAACAGGATGGAAAATATCATGACGTCTAAATATTTTAACAGGTTGATACGCCTCCTCAGCTTTCCTTAGCTAAGTTCTCTCTCCCTATAGCGGTGCTTCTCGGTACCCATACTGCAAGTTTGCCTTCCTCGCCCGCGTTCCGTGCCGATAGGGTTCGGACGACTGTGCGCGCGTCTGTTGGGAGGGTGTTCGATGTTGTCTTGAACGTACGAGGTCCGGTTTGAACGAGAACGGTTTTACGCAGTTTTCAACGATGACGGTGTTGTTGTTGCTTGCCGCTTTTTACGGCGGTACCTATCTGCTGACATTACTGATCAGGAAAGATAAAGAAGATACCTCCGGCTTTATGGTGGCCGGTCACCATGTGGGTTTTGGTATGGGGGCGGCGAGTATGACCGCCACCTGGATCTGGGCGGCGTCTTTCTACGCTGCCGCCACATCTGGCTACAAATATGGCGTGTCCGGGCCAATTCACTACGGTCTATGGGGTGCGCTGATGATTCTGTTCATTTACCCATTCGGCCGTCGTTTCCGGCAACTGGCCCCCAATGGCCATACCCTGGGTGAGCTGATCCACGCTCGCCATGGGACCTCAAGCCAGCTGATTCTGGCCGTCTCCAACATTATGGGCAGCGTCATCAGCCTGATGGTGAACTTCACCGCTGCCGGGGCTCTGGTTGCGGTGCTGTCTCCATTGTCGTTTGAAACCGGGGTGATGGTTGCCGGCGTTGGTGTTCTGGCCTATACCCTGACATCCGGCTTCAGGGCTTCCGTGTTCACCGATTTTGCCCAACTGGTGGCGCTGATGGCCATCGCGATTATTATCATCCCGGCGGTGTTGTTTTCCGCCGGTGGCCCTGAAGTCATGGTGGAAGGGCTAAGCCGTATGACCGATGAGCAAGCCAGCCTGTTCTCGGTAGATGCCATCATGAACCAGGGTGCGCCATTTTTTGTTGCCGTGCTGGCTTACGCCATCGGTAACCAGACCATTTCCCAGCGACTGTTCGCGGTTCGTGAAAGCCACATCAAGTCTACTTTCGTTACCGCAACCCTTGGCTATGGGGCCATCGTTATCGGGCTGGGAATGATTGGCCTTATGGCGTTGTCGGTGGGCATGAAGCCGATTGATGGCGAGATGAACAATCTGATCCCGCAAATGGTGTCGACTTACCTGTCGCCGGTGTTCGTGGCGCTGTTCTTCGTGCTGGTGATTGGCTCGCTGTCGTCGACCGCCGATTCTGACCTGTCGGCACTGTCGACCATCATGATGGCCGATGTGTATGGCCAGAACCTGGCCGGTGACGAACCCGATCCCAAAACCATGATGCTGGTGGGGCGCATCACCATGATCGTTGCCACCGCCGCAGGCCTGATCTTCGCCAGTTTCTCGCTGGATATTCTGGTTATGCTGGTGTTTGTCGGGGCCTTGTGGGGCGCCATCGTATTCCCGGTGATCGTCAGCT
This sequence comes from Marinobacter sp. VGCF2001, assembly GCF_049943275.1. NCBI lineage: Bacteria > Pseudomonadati > Pseudomonadota > Gammaproteobacteria > Pseudomonadales > Marinobacteraceae > Marinobacter > Marinobacter sp. VGCF2001. Next base: position 78,097 of record NZ_JBNFVX010000014.1, on the reverse strand, counting down.
GCTACTGGGACCGGGTCAGCAATGCCGCCTTTACCTGGTCGGTGGCGATTGCCATGGCGTTGTTTTGCATCGCCCGCTTCGAATTGCTGGAGATGACCGGGTTAACCGTACTCGCGTTTGAGGTGCTGGCGTCGGTAGGTGGTGCCGTGGTGATCGGCCTGATGGTATTTGGCTTCTTCGGGCGCACGGCCGGTTTGGCGGCGGGCCTTGTAGCGTTATTGGCGATGTTGGTGTACGCCACCGGTTTCCTCCGGGATTACGGCGTATTGATGGCATCACTGACCGCCTACGGCACCAGCACCATTGTGTGCACGGGAATGACTTTGTTCAGCAAGGAACGGTTCGATTTTGACCTGATTCGCAAGCGCGTTGGCAGCTACGACGAGGTGGAAATTGACGAAGATAATGCGTTCTTACCGGAGGGTGCAAAATGACCAACGAACTTGTTTACGGTGCTTATATTCTTGTCTGGCCGGCGTTGACTCTCGGGATTCTGGCGGTGATCTGCGGCGCGGTGATGCGCGACGTTCGCCGGGCCCGGAAGAACGACGAAGACCTGGTGTAACGGAACGGTGCTGACAATTCCGGGCAACGCGGTGCGTTGCCCGGAATCTGGCTCAGCTGGCAACCCGGAATTCGTTCGCAAGGTCCTGGAGTTGCCTTGCCAGCCGGGCCTGCTCCTGGGTTACCTGAGTGATTTCCTGGGAACCGGTCAGGGTCAGAATGGCGGTTTCGCTAATGGTCTCCATACTGCCCGCCAGTTCACGGGTCACGGCCACCTGCTGTTCGGAAGCTGTGGCAATCTGGGTGGCCATATCGGAAATGCCGTTCACGTCTGTCAGTATCTCGGCGAAGGTTTTTTCCATCTCGGAGGCCTGTTCACTGGTTTCACTGGCCAGTTTATGGCTGGTAATAATCGAGCGACTGGCACTGTCCGTGATGTTTTTAAAACCGTTGATGATGTCTTCGATCTGGGTTGTTGATTCGTGGGTCTGCTGTGCCAGGGTGCGAACTTCATCGGCGACCACCGCAAAGCCCCGGCCATGTTCGCCCGCCCGGGCTGCTTCGATGGCGGCGTTCAGTGCCAGCAGGTTGGTTTGATCGGCCACCTTACGGATCACATCCACCACATCGCTGATGGTGCTGCTGCGGGATTCCAGCTCTTCGATCACCTGATTGACCTCCTGCACGGAGCGCGCCAGATTACGAATCTGGGATACACTGGAATGCAGAACCTGCTCCCCGTTCTGACTCTTCTCCATGGCCCGGTTGGAGGCATCCGCCACTTGCTGGGTATTCTGTGAAATCTCCTCCGACGTTGCCGTCATTTCCTCAGAGGCTGCGGCCACCTGTTCAATCTGTTGCTGTTGCCCTTTGATCTGGGAGGCGCTCTGGCCGGCCGTTGAGCTGGTCTCTTCCGTCGCGGTGGCCAATTGAACACTGGCCTTGTCGATCTGCAGCATGGCTTCTTTAAAGTTGCCGAGTAGTTCGTTGATCGCCTTCGCAATGGTGCCTGTTTCATCCTTGCTGGAAACCGGGATCTCTCGGGAAAGATCCTTGTTGTCCATGGCATGGCGCACGCCAGTCAACAGCTGGTTTACCTGCACATGAATGGCGTGAATGATGACCGCCATCAGAACGATGACCAGGGCAATCGAGCCCACGGCAATGGTGGATGCCAGAATCAGGGCATTTCGCTCGGCTTCCAAGCCAGCCTCGGCCTGCGATTTTACCTGCGTGAGCATATCGGCCCGAATGTTGTTCATGGCCCCGATTCGATTGGTCGAGGCATTGAACCACTCTGACGCTTCCAGCGCATACATCCCCGACGGGCTGCTCAAAAGGGTTTCTCTCATGGCCTGCATATCGCGGCTCTGGCGTGTGGATGGCAAGGCCTCGATTTGCGCTCGTATCGCGGAATCGGCGCTTAGCATGGTCGCAGCAGTCTGGAAATAAGCCTGTTGCCGCCCGGCCAGCGACGTGATCTGACCAATGCTCGGCAAGTCGAAGTTACCGCTGCGCACGAATGAGGCCCCCGTTGCTCGTTCGCGACCCGCCATCTCTGCCGCATTGGCGAGCGCAAAATAGGCGCTTATCTGACGGGTCATTTCAGGATCGGAGGCCCGGCGAACCAGCAAGGGCACGCGATTCACCATTTCCATGATCAAACCGGTGTAACGGGCACCGGACTCTGCCCCGGCAACAGCCCGGTTGTCCACCGAACGACGCAGGTCCGACAGCCCGCTGATGCTGCGTTCGAAGCTGCTCAGGCTGGCCTGGACGGTGTCATCAAAATTTACATCGTCGGCCAGTGCCCGAATGCCATTCTGATAGGCCTCGAGTTGCCGATTGGTATCCTGGCGCTGGCTTTGCAAGTCGCGGGAGGCTTGTTGGGCGCCATCGGCTCCTGCGTTACCGGAAAGGAACACCGCGGAGCGGCCCCTCTCTTTTTGCAGGGCTTCAACCAGGGGGTCCCCCAGCTCGGCAAGCTGAACCATGGTTTTCAGTGTCTGCATATTGTCGAGATCATTCAGGTTACGGTTAATGCTCTGAACCGCAAAAAAGAGGATGACCAACAGCGCGGGCAACACCAGCGTGATCAGCTTGCCTCGCATGGAAAGGTTGTTGATAAAAGTCATGGGAGGGCCTCATCATTGAGAGTGGGTTCCATTGTGGCTAAGTGTAGCAGCCCACACTATTGACGCATTGGGGTAGTCGATGGGGTAGGTCATGGCTTGTAATGCTTTGTAAATAAAGGTTAATCCAATGATTTTTCGAGTGTTTTGCAGTCGATACGAAATACTGCGTAGAGTATCCCTTCCGGGGTAGCTCTGCGTTTTCCGCCAATCCGCTGACAAAGGTCAAGGTGGGAGCTTGAGTAGCAGGGTATGGTTCCGCCAACTCATCCAGCGGAGAACCTCATGGAACTCGTTTGCCCGGCTGGCAGTCTTCCCGCACTGAAATCCGCCGTTGATAACGGCGCCGATGCCGTTTATTTCGGCTTCCGGGACAGCACCAACGCCCGCCAGTTTGCCGGCCTGAACTTTAACGACAAGCGCGCCGCCGAGGGCATTGAATACGCCCACTCGAAAGGCAGTCGCGTGTTCTGCGCCATTAATACCTATCCGCAGCCAGACGGCTGGGAGCAATGGAAAACGGCGGTGGATCGTGCTGCCGACCTTGGGGTGGATGCCATTATCCTGGCCGACATGGGCCTGCTGGATTACGCCGCCAATAAGCACCCGCACATTCTCCGGCATCTTTCGGTACAGGGCTCAGCCACCAGCCATGAGGCCCTGTCGTTCTACAAGGACAACTTCGACATTCGCCGGGCGGTGTTGCCCCGGGTTCTGTCGCTGGACCAGGTGCGTGGCGTGGCCAAACACAGCCCGGTGGAACTGGAAGTCTTCGCCTTCGGCAGCCTGTGCATCATGGCCGAAGGCCGATGCTACCTTTCGTCCTACCTGACCGACGAATCCCCCAATACACGCGGTGCCTGTTCACCCGCCAAAGCGGTGCGCTGGCAGGAAACGCCCGAGGGACTGGAGTCGCGCCTGAATGACGTGTTGATTGATCGTTACGGGCAGGGCGAATCCGCCGGTTACCCAACCTTGTGCAAGGGGCGGTTCGAGGTGGAAGGCAGCGTTTACCACGCTATTGAAGAGCCGGTCAGCCTGAATACGCTGGATCTGTTGCCGGAGCTGAAAGCCCTGGGCATCAGCGCGGTCAAGATCGAAGGCCGTCAGCGCAGCCCGGCCTACATTGCTGACGTGGCCGGCACCTGGCGCCAGGCTCTGGACCGGGTGCAGTCCGATCCCGATCACTTTTCTGTAGAGAGTGCCTGGAACAGCACGCTGGCGGGATTGTCCGAGGGCGGTCTGACCACCATTGGCGCCTACCATCGCAAGTGGAAATAAGGTTGCGTTGTTTATGATGAACTTATCCCTGGGCCCGATTCTGTGGTTCTGGTCCAAGCAGTCAGTATTCGATTTTTACGCCAAGGCCGCCGAGTGGCCGGTGGATACCATTTACCTGGGTGAGGTGGTCTGTTCCCGCCGCCGGGAACTCAAATCCGATGACTGGCTGGATCTGGCCCGGGATCTGAAAGCCTGCGGCAAGAACGTGGTGCTCTCGACCCTGACACTGATTGAGTCCGAAGCTGACTTGCGGCGCCTGCGCCGGTTCTGTGAGCAGGATGAATTTCTGGTCGAAGCCAACGACCAGAGTGCTGTGCAGGTGGCTATCCGCAACGGGCTGAAATTCATCACCGGCCCTTCGATGAACATCTACAACGTCGCCACCCTGAAAATCCTTGCCCGACAGGGCTTGGTGGGATGGAACCTGCCAGTGGAGCTGGGCAAGGACACCTTGGGGCGGCTGATTGCAGACCTGAAACAAGAAGGCCTGGATTTACCCGCCGAGGTGTTCTCCTGGGGCTTTTTGCCACTGGCCTGGTCGTCCCGCTGCTTTACCGCCCGCCACTACAACCTGCCCAAGGACAACTGCGAATTCCGTTGCCTGGAGCATCCCGATGGCATGGAGCTGCGCTCCCGGGAAAGCCAGGAGCTGTTTCGAATTAACGGTATTTCCACGCTGTCTGGTTCCCGCTACGACCTGATGCGGGAACTGCCGGACATGGAACGGCTGGGTGTCAGCACGGTGCGCCTGAGCCCGGAACATCAGGGTATGGATGAGGTAGTGAAGCGTTTCGACCAGGTACGCCGGGGTGAAATGCCGGCCACCGACCCGCTGCAGTTGGTGGAAGCACCGCCCTGTAACGGTTACTGGTATGGCAAGCCGGGTATGGAACTGGTGGCTTCCTGAACTCTTCCCGGGCGTTGTAACTATAAGGCTTGGTGTGACCCTCAATCATCGGCGATGGTGGCCCAGCCAAGATCATCCAGGATGACATAGAGTGCAGGCAGGGCCATCAACACCAGTAGGGTGGACACCAGCAAGCCGAAGACCACAGAAATAACCAGCGGAATCACCGCCATGGCCTGGGTGCTGGTTTCCGCCAGCAGCGGCAGCATGCCAGCCACCGTAGTGCTGGTGGTAATCAGGATGGCGCGGAAGCGGGCCCGGCTGGCGGCACCGGCGGCTTCCTGTGCGCCCATGCCCTGTTCCCGGTAGCTCTTGATGAACTGCACCAGAAGAATGGCGTTGTTCACCACAATGCCGGCCAGTGAGGCGGAACCGATCAGTGAGGGCATCGACAGGTTGTAGCCCATGAGCATATGGCCCCAGACTGCCCCCATAAATGCGATCGGAATGGCCAGCATCACGATGACCGGTTCCAGATAGCTGCGGAACTGGAACGACAGGATCAGGAAAATCCCCAGCAGGCCGATCAGTAGCCCCCGGGCGATGGACTGGCCGGTTTCCCGGGAGCGGGCGGTCTGGCCCTCTACCTGCAAGGTAATCTTCGGCCATTGTTCCTGAACCTTCGGGAATACTTGGCTCTGCAAATCCGCCACGATGGCATCGGCGTTGGTTGTCCGGCCGTTCACATCGGCAGACACGGTGACCGTGCGCAGGCCGTCAATCCGGGTCACCTGCGCCCACTGGCGTTCCTCGGTTATATCAGCCACCTCCCGCAGGGGCACCATCTGGCCCTTGCCGGTGGTGATCACGGTGTCTTCCAGGAACTGGCGGGTGTTGCGTTCGGCGCTGGTCTGGCGCACCAGGATTTCGATGTGCTGATCACCAATCTGCACCGTATCCACGATATCCCCGAGCAGCCCGGTTCGGATCTGGCTGGCCACGTCGGATGCCGTCAATCCGAGCGACAGGGCGCGGTCGTTCAGCGACAGGGTGCGCTGGGGCTTGCCGGGGCGAAGATCATCCAGCACGTTGAAGGTGCCGTTATAGCGGGCAACTTCGTCGCTCAGATACCGGACCGCGGCCTTCAGTTCATTCAGGTCAGTACCCTGCAGGCGCACTTCAATGGGGATGCCCGCGGGGCCGAAACCGGGTTCCTGGATATTGAGGGCTATCAGGCCGGGGATATCTCCGATCTCTTCATACCAGCGGTCGGTGAGGGTAGTCAGGTCCATGGTGCGCAGCTCCGCCGTCAGCAAATCGGCCATCACCGTGGCCACGTGGGCGCCTTTTTCACCGGCGCCGGCGTGCTGGTTGAAGCGGGTCTGGATGTTTTGCACCAGGGCTTGCTGGTCGGGTTGGTCTGGCGTGTATTCCTCGTTGAGCCGGAGCATGGCCGAAGTGATGCGTTCAGTAATGGCGCGGGTCTGGTGCAGGGGCGTGCCCTGGGGCATCAGCACCCGGGCTTCCAGTACGTCGCCGTCGATTTCCGGCATGGCTTCCATACGCACATGGCCGCCGGCCATCAGCCCCACCGAACCCAGCAGTATCAGCAGCATGGCGGCCAGTACGCCGTAGCGGAACCGGATGGCGCGGTCGGCCAGTTGCCCCACTTTCTCCCGGACGTTTTCAAAGCCGTTGTCGAAGGCGGAACGAAAGCGGGAAGGGGCCTTCTCGCGCCTTTTGCCCAGGCCGCTTTTCAGGTGGTGAGGCAGTATCCAGAAGGCTTCGATCAGCGAGGCGGCCAGAGCGGCAATCAGCACCACCGGCAGCACCTCCAGCACTGCGCCCAGCTCTCCGGCCAGAAACGCCAGCGGGATGAACACGGACACAGTGGTCAGGAAGGAGGACAACACCCCGGGCAGAATCTCCCGGGTTCCTTTGGCGGCCGCCTCCAGCGGGCTGTTGCCGTCGGCGTGCCACTGGGCAATGTTGTCGGTAATCACCACCGAATCGTCCATCACAATACCGATGGCCATGAGCAGGGCCACCAGGGTAATCATGTTCAGGGAAAGGCCGGTGAGGGCCATCACCACAAAGGCACCGGCAAAGGCGGCCGGCAGTCCGAACAGTGCCCAGAAGGCGAGGCGGGGGCGGAAGAACAGGGCCATCACCAGGCCTACCAGCAGCAGGCCGGTGATGCCGTTGCCCACCAGCATTTGCAGGCGGTCCTTCACAATCGAGGTCATGTTCTGGGTGATTTCCAGCTCGACATTGCCACCACGGCGGGCCTTTTCCTCGTCGATAAAGGCTTCCAGGGAATCCATCACCCGCAGGGCATCGTCATGGCGGTTTTTGTGGATCTCCAGAACGATGGCGCGCTGGCCGTTGAAATCCACCCGTTCCTCCTCCCGTTCGTGGGCCTCGGTGATGGTGGCAATGTCGCCCAGCGTCAGCACAGCGCCGGCTGCTCCACCGATAACCGGCAGTTCGGCCAGGGCCTGCAGGGAACGGCGTTCATCCACAAACCGCAGCTGGATGTCCTGGCTGTCGGTCTCGATAGTGCCCAGGGGCATGTCCAGGTTCTGGCTATTGATGGCCCGGGCAATATCCCGCACGCCCAGGCCGTACTGGCGCAGCAGGTCCCGGGACACTTCGATGTGCCACTGGCGCTGGGACAGGCCCACGGGAATCACATCGGCCACCCCTTCCATGGCGAACAGGCGGTCTTCCAGCTGGCTGGTGTAGGCCTCCAGGTGAGAGAAACTCATGGGCCCGTACACCGCGATGGCCGCGACCAGGCTGGTGCGGTAAAGCTCCCGGATGACCGGGTCTTCGGCCTCTTCGGGCAGGTCGGTCAGGGCTTCGATTTCCGTGCGGATATCATCCAGGAACCGGCCCATATCGCCCCGGGGTTCCATGCTGGCAATGGTCTGGGCCTGGTTGTCCCGGGCGGTACAGGAAACCTCCTTCATGTAATCCACCCGCTGTAGCGCTTCGCCCAGCCGCTGGCAGATGGCTTCCTCCACATCCGCAGCGGTGGCACCCCGGTATTCCATGGTGATGCTGACTTCCGGCGGCAGGTAGTCGGGGAAGGTTTCCCGGGTCAGGTTGGGGGCAGCGAACAGGCCTGCTGCCAGAATCAGGATCAGCAGCAGGTTGCCGGCGGTCGGATGCCCCGCGAACCAGCGGATCATGGCTGATCTCCCGGAGCCAGCAGGGTGCCGTCGATGGCAGGAACCAGGTCATCCAGAACCAGCCGGTCTCCCGGTGCCAGTCCGTCATCGATAATGACATCTTCACCTTGTTGCCAGGCGACAGACACTGGCTGGCGCTGCAGGCGGTTGTCCTCATCGGCAAGGTAGACCACACCCTGATGCACCGCGCTGGCCGGGATGACGATGACGGGCTCGGGAGTCTGCGCGGTAATGCTGGCCTGCACGAACATATTGCGGACCAGGGGCGGGCGTGCTGGCGGATTGGCGTTGCGGTAGGGTTCGTCTACAGAAATAACGGCCTGGACTGTGCGGGTGGCCGGGTCCAGGCTGCTGGTGACCCGTGTGAGTTTGCCGGGCCAGTGGGCATCCGGCACGCTGGTGGGAGTTACCCGGATATCAAGTTCGCCCAGGGGCAATTGGTCATGAAAGTCGGTGAAGTGGTTGGTGGAGCCCGTTTCCGGCAGGCTGCTCCCGGACAGCTGCGACAGCACCCGGCGCAGTTCCGCCAATTTCAGCTGCACGGTGGTTTCGGCGTGGGTGATATCGTCGGCAATAAACAGTGTCTGCCCGGGGCTGACATGCTGGCCGGTGTCGATGTTGGCCTGGTGTACCCGCAGATCCCAAGGGGCTTCGAAGCGGGTATCGTCCAGGTCTTCCAGGGCACTGGCCAGGGCAGACTCGGTTCTGGCCATACGGGCTTGCAGGGTCTCCCGCCTGGCAGGAATCAGGTTCTGCTGGTTGCGCAGGGTCTGGACTGCCTGCTCCTGTTGCAGGGTGGCCCGTTGTTGCTCGTCGTACCGGGTTTGCGACAGGGCTCCCCGCGCCACCAGGGTTTCAGCCCGGTCCAGCTCACGCCGGGCCAGTGTTAACCGGCGTTCTTCCAGCTTGAGTAACTCGCCGGTATTGCGTTCTTCCTGGTCCAGCTGTCGCAGCTCCGCTTCAATGCCGGCCAGGTCCGCCCTGGCGGAGGCTTCGGCCAGTTCATAGCGGGTCGGGTCGATCTCAAGCAGCCGTGTGCCCCCTGGGATCAGATTGCCACTTTCCAACTCTGGGTGTTTCCAGATAACCCGGCCACCCACATTGGCCACCGCATTCCAGCTTCGGGCCGGCAGCACCTGACCATAGCCGCGGGCTTCGGTACGGAACTTACGGGGAGTGATTTCCATAATCCGCACCGGCGTCGCAGTTGCTTGAGCCTCGACCCTTTCCGGGGGTTGTTTCAGCTTTACCATGATGACCACAAAGGCAATGCCGGCAATCAGGGCCAGCGCCAGCGTCAGTTTATTTTTCCGGGTCATTGCTCATCTCCTGAAAACTGGCGCTGTAAAGTTTGAAAATTCGGGGGGCAGTCTGCTCAAGCGTCGCAATCTCTCCGCTGACCATTGCCTGAACCACCAGCCCCTGAATGGCGCCGAGGTACAACACCGCCGCCGCTTCGGTATCGATACCGGCGGCTATGCGCCCCCGTTCGATGCCTAGCTTCAGTAAACCGACCACCTTTTTGCGGTAGCGGGCAAGGGCCTGGCGGATGATGGTTTTGGCGGGGCCGTTGCCGGGTTTTTGCAGCTCACCCAGCATCAGGCGGGGAATGCCCGGGTGTCGGGCGATAAAGCCCACATGGGCGCGAAACATGGCTTCCAGGGCCTGATCAGCGTGTTCGTGCCGGTCCGCCTCCCGGAACACCTGGCTGGTCAGTTGCTCCGAGACCCAGCCTGCCACGGATTCCCACAACCGGCTTTTGTTCGGGAAATGCTTGAACAGCGCACCCTGCGACAGCCCCACTTCATCGGCAATCCGGGCGGTGGTCAGGGTGGCCGGGTCCTGTTCGGCACACAGCTGGACGACCGCCTCGATAGTGGCGGACTGGCGCAGTTCGGTGCTTTGGTAGGTTCGTTTTTCGGGCGCTTTTGTGGTTGCCATTGGAGCTTCCCTGAAAGAAAGTAATCAATTGCTTTATTCTGGTAGGTGGTTGCCGATTACGCAAGAAACAAGGTGGGCTAGTCATGGTTCAGGGTGTAGGTAAAAACCGTGTAAAGGCCATCCGGTTTGATTTACCTCAAGCATTACGATCGGTGGTAAGCGTAGTTTGCTATTTGTTGATGGCGACGCAGAGGAAATTGTCATGTCGCGTATTCCGTTGTTTTTCTGGGGGCTGGTTGCAGTCGTCAGTGTTGTCTGGTTCGCAGCCGATAGCCTTTGGGTGAGCCCGTTTGCTTACTTCCCGTTCCGGTCGGTGTTTGTGCAGTATTCCGGCATCCTGGCGGTGGTCATGATGGCGGGGGCCCTGGTGCTGGCGCTGCGGCTCCGGGTTCTGGAACGTTGGGTTGGTGGCCTGGACAAGGTGTACCGGCTGCACAAATGGCTGGGCATTGGTTCGCTGGTGCTGGCCACGCTGCATTGGTGGTGGGCGCAGGGCACCAAGTGGATGGTGGGCTGGGGCTGGCTGGAAAAGCCGGTCGGCAAAGGGGCAGGGCAGCAACTCACTGGCCTTGAAGCCTGGTTCCGCAGCCAAAGGGGGCTGGCAGAAACTTTGGGCGAGTGGGCCTTCTATGCGGCTGCCGTGCTGATTGTGCTGGCGCTGGTGAAGGCCTTTCCCTACCACCTGTTCCGTAAAACCCACAAATTGCTGGCGGTGGTGTTCCTGCCCCTGGCCTGGCACAGCTTTATCCTGATGGAGTTTGATTACTGGGTAGCGCCCATTGGCTGGCTGACTCAGGCCGCTGTTGTGGCGGGCAGTGTTGCAGCCGTTTTGCTGCTGGTTGGCTGGCCGGGCAAGGTTCGGAAGGTAGCGGGGGAGGTGGTTTCGGTCACCCGATATCCGGACCTGAAAGTTTTCGAATTTCTGGTGAAGCTAACGCAGGGTTGGTCTGGCCATAACCCCGGGCAGTTTGCCTTTATCACCTCGGATGCGGCGGAAGGCCCGCATCCCTATACCATTGCCTCGGACTGGAACCCGGAAACCCGGTGCCTGAAGTTTGTGGTCAAAGAACTGGGGGATCACACCCGCCGGGCAAGCCGCCGGATCTGCGAGGGTATGCCGGTTACGTTGGAGGGACCCTATGGCGGCTTTGATTTTGAAGATGATTGCCGCACCCAGATCTGGGTGGGGGCGGGTATTGGTATTACGCCGTTTATTGCCCGGATGGGACGCCTGGCGGGTTGTCCTGACAATCGTTCCGTTTACCTGTTCCATCCTACCGCGGATGTCAGCGAGGAGGCCCTGGCCAAGTTGCGGGCGGATGCCGAAGCCGCGGGCGTGAACCTGGTCATTCGATGCAGCCGCACCGAAGGCCGGCTGATGCCGGAGGAAATCCGGGATGCGGTACCCGACTGGGAGAACGCCAGCCTGTGGTACTGCGGCCCGGTGGGGCTGGCCAATACGCTGTTCAACCAGTTCCGGAAATGGGGTATGCCGGCCCGGCGGATGCACCGGGAGTTTTTTGATATGCGTTGAGGGCTGCGCTTACTGGTGCTGGAGCCGGCCTTGCTTCCGAGCTTTCTGATACAGACTACGCCCACACCAGTTCTGCTGCTGCCAGAAGAACCGGAAGTGCCAGGCGAGCTCTGGAATCCAGAAGCGCTCGGGCGTTTCCAGTGAGGGCTCTCCGGGCGTCAACTCCAGACAACCCTGTTTTTGCAGGGTTGTCCCTGGCGTTGTCACTACTGCCACAACCCCCATCTGATTCCCCGGCGCAAGGTGGCGGGGGAAATCACCTGGCAGCAAGCTCTGGAGCACCTTTTAAAGCGCCGTGGCCTGCTGGATGCGGTGGTGTTCAGCGGCGGAGAGCTGACGATCCAGCCCGCGCTGTTGCCCGCCATGCAGCAGACCCGGACACTCGGATTCCGCAACGGCCTTCATACCGGTGTGCCGCAACTCAGACGGCTGACGCCTTTGTTGCCGTATCTGGACTGGGTTGGGCTGGATATCAAGGCGTTACCTTCTGATTACGAACTGATCGCCACCAATCGCCGGGCCGGGCTGGACAGCTGGGCCGCGATTGATGCGCTGCGAACGGCCGGTGTGGACTTCGAGTGTCGGTGAACCTGGCATGGTGCGCTGCAGAGTGCTGAACAGGTAGTGCGTGTGGGCCGGTGTTTGGCTGAACGGGGAGTTCGCCGGTTTGCGGTGCAGCCAGCCCGAAGCGAGCAGATGCTGAACGATCAGCTTGGTGCCTGCCCCCTGAGCGGTGAAGATCGTCTGCGGGTTTGCAGCACCCTGCGTCCGCTCTTTGAAACCCTGGAGTTTCGGGCGTAGGCTGGGATTGCTATTTTCAGGATGGGGGGAATATTGATGGACATTCGCCTGAAACGCGCCTACGACACCGCCGCCCGCTCTGATGGGCCCCGGGTGCTGGTGGATCGCATCTGGCCCAGAGGTGTAGCCAAGGAGGATGCTAGCATCGATCACTGGCTGAAAGGGCTGGCGCCCTCCACCGAGCTGCGTAAATGGTTTGGCCATGACCCGGACAAGTGGCCGGAGTTTCAGAACCGGTATCTGGAAGAGCTGAAGCAAGCGGAGGCTGAGGAAGATCTGCAGGCTTTTATGACACTCTTGGAAGACCACAAGCGGATCACGCTGGTATTCGCCGCCAAAGATACCGAACACAACAATGCGGTGGCGCTGCGGGAGTTTCTGTTAACCAATCGCCTGCCGTAACATTGAATGTATCCTCACTCCGCGGCAGGGCCCAGCAATCGCCGCTGCCAGTCTTCGATTTCGCCGTGGGCCAGGCGGTTTTTCGCAAGCTGGATCAGGTTGGGCGAGAGAGTGGTCAGGCTTGCCATGCCACGTAACGATTCCAGCTCCAGTGGCCGCTGGTAGAGTACTTCCAGCACCCGGCTCAGGGGCCAGTCGGAATTGTCTCTTTGCTCCAGTTGCAGGCTGTCGTGGGCGTGAATCATGCCTTCCTGCAGCACCCGATAGTACCACCCGGTACGCAGAGTCTCCTGAAACCGCCGGGACATATCGGCGATACCAAACCGGGTATTCAGCCGCCAGCAGGGCTGCCTGGGCTGAGATACCTGCAACCGCGCGTCGCCCAGCCGGAACACATCCCCCACACAGACATCGGACTCCGTTAGCCCTTCGGTGACCAGGTTTTCCCCAAAGGCGCCCGGTTGGCAGTGCCCGGCGGCGGGTTCGGGCAGGCCATTCTGCAGGCCCCGGTAGTGCTCCGAGGCGAAATGATGCAGGGCCTTTTCAGGGCCGCCGTGATGTCGTGGGTCGCCGTGTTCATCCTGCTCAAGGCCGGTTGTGGTGAGGAAGGCCTGATCCACCGGCTGTTTGTAGATGCCGGTTTCAACACCGCTGGTGGCCAGAGTCTGCAGGCGCCCGATGCGCAGTTGCAGCAGCTTGATCGGGCCGGGTTTGCGGGCGTGAGTCATCGTCAATGTCCTTGCTGTGGGTTTTGCCAACAGGCCCGAGCGCTTGGTGACATTGTCACTGAGCCGGGCGGGTAATGGCGATAAGCTTGGTTACAGGTTCCAGATTCCGGTCAGGGCGCCTGCGCTCAGAATCAGCGAGCCGCCGATTTCAGCAACAATCAGGGCCACCATAAAGCCGTTTACCAGCCAGCCTGGCAGGGAGGCTGTGCCTAGCCGGTGTGGCTTACGTAACTGGTTGCTGGTGTCGCGCAGAATGCCGTGGATTATGTAGGTGCCAATGGCCAGTGCGAAAAAGCTCAGGGCAGAAGCGGCCGCCAGGGTGTTCAGCCAATCCGGGTAAACACTGTAGCGGGTCAGCCAGGCCAGTAAGAGCGCGGCAAAGCTGTACATCAGGGAGCTGCGGTGGGCAATGTCCACATAGCGCGGTGCCGCAGCCCTGGGGCTTCGGGCCATGCAGGCGTACTTCCAGACACCGGTCAGCAGGCCGGTGATAAAGAAAAGCGCAGCGGCGCTGAGGCAGAGTTTTTCGGCCAGTGACATGAACACGTCCTGTTTTGGATAACGGGGATGGTTTAGGTTTTTATACCAACTTGGGAGATTGATTATGACGGTTAATGAAGGCCTTCGCCTGATGGCCGGGGTATTTACCCTGGTGTCGATCCTGCTTGCCCATTACGTAAGCCCTTACTGGTTATTGTTCACCGGCTTTATAGCACTCAATCTGATTCAGTCGGCGTTTACCCGATGGTGCCCGGCGATGATGATCTTGCGCAAGCTCGGGCTGCGGGATGCGTGATTCAGGCCTGGTTTGACCGGGTTCGGGGGTGTTGATCGGGGTTTGATCGCCGTGGTGAATGCGCAGGCTGTTGCCGAGCACACACAGGCTGCTCAGGGACATAGCCACTGCGGCGATCACCGGCTGCACCCAGCCTGCTACCGCCAGCGGCAGAGCCAGGCCGTTGTAGGCGATGGCCCACACCAGGTTCTGCCGCATCAGTCGCCGCGCCTGGCGGGCAAAATCGAGCGTGCTGGCAACGGTATCCAGGCCACCGGTAAGCTGCACCGCCGCGGCCGATTGGGCGGCCTCCGGGGCGGTGTTGATGGCGATGCCGATGCGGGCAGAAGCCAGCGCCAGGCCATCGTTCAGTCCATCGCCGATAAACGCGGTGGGGTAGTGATTCTGCAGGTTTTCGACAAACCGCAGTTTTTGCTCCGGTGACGCTTCGGATATCACTCTGGCTGGCGGTATGTTCAGGCGTTTTGCCAGCGCCAGGCTGGCGTTTCGGGTATCGCCACTGAGCATATAGATGGCGATGCCCCGGGCTTTGAGCTGTTCGATCAGCCCGGCAGCCTCGGGATTCAGCCGTTCCTGAAAATCAATCCGGCCCGCGTACTGGCCATCGAAGGCCAGGTGCAGGCTCATGCCGGTATCTGCCAACTCTGGCAGGCTCACTCCCTGCTGTTCCAGCCAGCGACTTCGACCAGCCAGTACCCGATGCTCGGCTAACCGCCAGAGGGTTCCCTGGCCGGGTATGGCGGTGCGGGTCCCCATGTCTTCGGGCAGGCTGGGGGCACCTTCCAGTGCCAGGCCCCGGGCCGTGGGATGGCTGGAGCCCTGCAGGGTATTGATGGCCAGTTGCAACAGGGCCTGAGGTGTCCAGCCGGGTTGTGGATGGCAGGCTGCGATGGCGGGGCGGTCGGTGGTGAGCGTGCCGGTTTTGTCGAAAACCACCACCTCAATATCAGCCGCCAACTCAAAGGCGGCCGGATCCTGCAACAAAATGCCCCGGGTCGCCAGCCGGGCATACCCCATCATTATCACCAATGGAATAGCCAGGCTCAGGGCGCAGGGGCAGCTGATGATCAGCACGGCCAGCCCCCGGGCCAGTGATTCGCCCGGCGCTGCTCCCTGAAACCAGGCCAGCACCACCGAGGCCAACGCTGCAACCACTACGGTGGGTAAAAGCACCCGGGCAATGCGATCGGTCAGCCGTTGCAGCGAAGTTTTCCGGCACAAGAGTTGATGTATGGCACGGGTAATACCATCGATTCGCCGCTGGCCGACCCCTGCGGTTACCCGGATTTGCGGGCAACCTTCAATCAATACGCAACCGGCATACACCCGGTCGCCAGGCCGAACCGGGACTGGTTGGCTCTCGCCGGTGATCAGGGCGAAGTCGACCAGTGCCTCGCCTGAGGTGATGCAGCCATCCAGGCTGAATGGTTGCCCGGCCTCCGGCCGAATCCGCATGCCGGGCGTCACCTGGTCTGCCGGTATTTGCCGGAAACTGCCGTCGTCGAGAGTTACCGGGGTGCTGTTGTTCTGGCCCAGGTAGCGGTGAATGATGTCGGTGGCCCGGCGCCGTACATTGGTATCCAGTAGCCGGGCAATCAGTTGAAAGGTAATCAGCATGACTGCCGCATCAAAGTAGACGTGGCTCTCGCCCTGGCTCAGGCGCCAGGCGGATAGCAGGGTGGCGGCCACCACCGCGAAGGTGATCAGAGTATCCAACCCGGGCACCCCCATGCGCAGGGTGCGCCAGCCAGCCCGGTAGAAGTGGGCACCGGAGTAGGTGAGGACCGGCAGGGCGAACACGCCGCTGGCCAGAGCCAGTGGCCAGGTGGCTTCCGGTTCCACCAGCCCCAGCGGAGCCAGGTAAACCAGCAGTGCGGGCATCATGCACCACATCCCGAACACTACGGCAGCGGCCAGTCGCCACTGCAGTTTTTTTCGGGCCAGATCGACCCCCTGGCTATTGGCGTTCGGGGGCGCATCCTGCAGTCGATAACCCAGCCGGCGAACCACCTGCGCCAACGTTGCAACGCCGGTTTGAGTGGTATCCCAGCGCAACAGGGCGGTGCCGGCGGCAAAGTTGACGGTCGCATCCAGTACCCCCGGCTGGCGTTTGAGCAGGCTTTCCACGGCGGCTGCACAACTACCGCAGTACATTCCCCGAACAAACAGGATGGTGTCGTCTGGTTGTTGCTTGCTTGCGATGCCTGGCGCGTTCACATCAGGGGGCCTGGTAGGTTTCCTTCAGTTCAGCGGCCGACCAGGAGCCACGTTCGCCCACGCCGGTCTGATGTTCCTCCACCTGGGCGCCGGTGATGGGTTCTGCCTGGTTTCCCCATTCCTGACGAACGTAGCTGAGCACAGCGGCAATTTCGTCATTGCTCAGGGTGCCTTTGAAGGCGGGCATCATGCCGTTGTAGGTCTGGCCTTCAACCTCAATCTCGCCCTGCAAGCCATCATGGACAATGGCAATAGGGATGTCGCGGGCGGCCACCACCCATTCACTGCCGGCAAGCGGCGGAAAGGCGCCCGGCACCCCCTGGCCATTAGCCTGGTGACAGGATGCACACTGGGCATTGAATACGGTTTTTCCATTGATGCCACTGCCGCCTTCGTCGCCGGCACTGCTCACTTTTACCTCGGGTGCCGTGCGGCTGTCACCGCCCAGTAATGGCTTGCCGATGTTGTAGGCGTAGTAGCCCACACCCCAGACAATCAGCACCGCGATCCACAGCAAAACGATCATCGGGGTTTTCCGCATCCCTTCTTCGGGTTCCGGGTTTTCTCTCTGGCGTGCGCGTTCGTTGTCGGTTATCACGGTGGCAGTTACTCCTGGGTCTTTTCAGGTTCGGGCAGCGTTGGCGCCGGATACGTGTGATCCAGAGCCAGCAGATAGTCCACCAGGGCCAGCGCCTGTTCGGTGGGCACGATGTAGCCTTCTTCCGGAGCATAGGGTTCCGGCAATCGGACGACGGGGTCGTCCTCACCCACCGAGCGAACCCAGCGGAACAGGAACCGGTAGGGTGGCATGATGCTGTCTTTTACCACCGCCTGCGGGTTGTAAAGATGGAGCAGATGCCAGTCTTTACTGGGCTGGCGGGCACCGATATTGAACAGATCCGGCCCGGTACGCATGGTGCCCAGAAGGTGGGGCGTGTCGTAGGCATAGTCGCCGGGCACAGACGGGCGGCCCCAGCCGCGGTCCTTGTCGCCGCTGGCGAAGGATGGATCGCGGGGTTGCTGGCTGTGGCAGTAAACGCAGCCATTGGCGATGTAAATTTGCCGCCCTTTGAGTTGCCGCTCGGTGTAGGGTTCCAGATCCGGTGGCACTTGCTCTGCCGACATTTGCAGATAGGGCATAACCACCAGAGTCAGGGTGGCCAGTAGCAGAATCAGCGCGGCACCGACCATGATTGCTAAAGCGCGTTTCATTGGTTTACCTCCCGGGCCGGATTACGAAACAGCGTGGGCTGGTCGTGAAGCTGGCCTTTCCGTTTCAGCATGGCAACAAAGTGAATGGCAAATACGATGTGCCCCGCGGTCATCAGGCCGCCTCCAATGGTTCTTGCTTCCAGGTAAGGAAGCGTCATTCTTACGATATCCATAAACGGTGTGTCGGCGGTGAGCAGTTCCACGCCCTGCTTCCAGCCACCGATGGTCAGTGACACCACGTAAATCAAAATGCCAATGCTCACCAGCCAGAAGTGCAGGGCAATCAACCGGCGCCAGGGCCATTCCCAGTTCATCAGCCGGGGCATAATGAAATAGACCGCGCCGAACAGGATGAAGCTGAGGAAGGCGTACATACCCAGATGGGCGTGCGCCACGGTGTAGTGGGTGAAGTGGGTAATCACGTTGACGCTGCGCAGGGCTTCCATGGAACCCTGTAGCGATGACACCGTGTACATCAGCGAACCAATCCAGACAAACCGCAGCGTTGGTGAGTCTTTCAGCCGGTGGAAGTTACCCATCATGGTGCCGTGGTGGTTGATGGCGACGGTAATGACCGGGATCGACATCATCACACTGTGCACAATCGACAGGGTGACCAGCCAGGTGGGAATGGGGCCGCCCACCAGGTGGTGAATGCCCACTTGGCTGTAGAATAGCGCCAGTGACCAGAAACCAATCAGTGACAGCTGATAGGAAATAATCGGCCGCCCCAGGATTTTCGGAATCATATAGTAGGCAATGCCGATGCCAATGGGGGTTACCCAAAGGCCTAGCACGTTATGGGCAAACCACCAGTTAACGGTGGCGCCCGAGATGCCGGGAAAGGTGTAGGGCAGGTTGGCGATCAGAAACAGGAACGG
Source organism: Marinobacter sp. VGCF2001 (assembly GCF_049943275.1). Taxonomy (NCBI): domain Bacteria; kingdom Pseudomonadati; phylum Pseudomonadota; class Gammaproteobacteria; order Pseudomonadales; family Marinobacteraceae; genus Marinobacter; species Marinobacter sp. VGCF2001. Next base: position 59,627 of record NZ_JBNFVX010000014.1, on the reverse strand, counting down.
GAACCACACCAATGCCGCCAGAAAATACCAGCTGGTGACGTAGAGGTGAGAGACCGTCCTTTGTTTGGCGGTCAGCAGTAGGGGGACGGCGGCCAGCGCACCGCCGACAACAAACAGTAAATCCACCTGCCAGGGGAATTCCAGCCATTCCTTGCCGTCGGACAAGCCCAGATTGATGGCCCCCAGCCCGAGCACCAGGCCGATATTCCAGAAGACGGCACCGGCAATGGCAAACCGGCCGCCGGCCAGGCGGGTCTTGAATAATCGGGGGATGAGAAACAGCGCGACAGCGATGCCCGCCATGGACGCCCAGCCATAGGTGACTGCGTTCAGGTGCATGGGACGAACTCGGCCAAAGGTCAGGAACTCACTGTTAGCCAGCAGTTCCGGCATATGCATCTTGGCAGAGGAAAGCAGGCCGTAGGCGGAGCCCAGAAGCAGCCAGAAAACACCCGAAGACAGCCAGCTCAGGCTGGCCAGCCGGGAAGATTGGTCGGCATCGTATCGCGCCTGGTATTCGGCGTCGGACAATTCCCGCTTCTGGCGTTGCGGGGCTTTCGCAGGATCTTCGCCGATGCCCTCTTCGCCGGGCGAAAAAATCGTTCGGGCGGATTTCTCACTGTGACCGAACTGGTTGTTGGCGATCGACCAGATCAAGAGCAGCAAACCGACCGTCGACAGCAGAAAGGTAATAATGAGGAGAACGGCAATGGTAGGCGTCATAGGATTTTCCGATAAAGAGTCATATTAAATGCTTTAATTTTCCGTCTATCTGATGGGCAAGTGAATTGCGGATGCAGTGGAGCCGTTGCGGCACAGCTTTCGCCTACCATAGAGCGAATAAATGTCAGTATCGACCGATAACTTGATTCAGATCATTTTGCTGGCCAATGTGCCAAAAATTGCATGGCAATGCTTGCGATGACGTCTCTCTATAAGAAAGAAGATGCATTGAAAATAAGTGTTATGTGGTTCTTAATATCAAGAAGGCGGTGCCGGGCCGCGGATGTACATAATTTCGTCCCGATGTCGTGATAACAAAAGATGAGAGCAAGGAGTGAAAGATGATCCACCTGAAACGACAGTCACTGATGATGTTGGTCGCGTTGCTGGTCGCTTTTCCTTTGACCGGCCATGCCGAGGACGGGAAGACGTCAGGCGACTGGTTGCCAACGTTGATCACCGAAACACCCCAACAGGGATTCGAACTCGCGATTAAGTTGTCCCGTATGGGGGTTAAAAGTACCCAGTCGAACAAGGAAGTCCTGTTCCGTGAACGGACCAAATATTCTCAGGATGGTGAAGCACTTATTCATGCCTCAGAAGTGATCGCTGTGCATTTTCAGACCGTGGCCGAGGCCAACGGCTATTGGAAGTAAATGTGTTTCGGCGGCCCTCAAAGGCCGCCTGAACTGCCTGATCTGTTGAAAAAACGTTACTCCTGGCTAAGGGCTTCCTGAGCCCACTGCCAGGCGGCGACCGTTGCCGGGAAGCCTATTGAATTCATGCCCAGCACCAGCGCGTGCTCAATTTCTTCGCGTGTGAGGCCCAGTTCCAGACTGCGACGGATGTGGGATTTCAGCGCGGATTCGCGACCTGCTCCAACGCAGACGCCCAACTTTACCGCTGCGCGCATTTTTTCATCGAGAGGGCCAGCATCGGCAAGGGCTTTACCGAGTTGCTTGTGCGCTTGCTGAAGCTCTGGAAATCGTTGGCTGAAGGCAACGAAGGTTTTAGGGAGTTCGCTGTTATGTTTATCCATTGTATGTCCTCGATTAGGGTGGCCGCATCGGCTGAGCGGTCGGTTTCAACGCGGTAGACAGGTTTTGATCTTACACGCAAACCTTCCCCGAGTGGTCATCTACCAGGGCTTCAGCAAATCCCTGAGCTGTACGTGCCAATCCAGGCTATCAAGCAGATTTTTCAGCGCGAGTCCCAGTTCCGTGTCCCCTTCGATGACCAGCCGGCGCTGGAAGAAGAGTTGGTCCGGGTCTTGCTCGCGCGCCGCCAGGGTTCTGAATGCGCTGATCGACCCCCGGATGGTGGTATCGCCCGGGCCATTTATTACCCGTAGACGTTCTGCCCAGTAACCCAGGGTGATGCCTGGCTGACCACCATTGATTTCAAGGCGTATGCGGCGGCCTTCGAAGTCTTCGAACTCACCTTCCGCAATCGCCTCTGCAAACAGTCGGTTCAGTGGTTCCTCGGCTGCCAGTTGCTTCAGGGGCAGAGGAATCCGCTGGTCAATGGCTTGCAGCAACGGTGCAGGCGAGGGGGCGTATTCCCGGAGCACAGCCAGTGTCTGGTCTGCGAGTGGGTTGTGCTGGAGCTTGCTGCCAAGGCGTTGCAATTGCATGAGCCCGGGCGGCGTGGGGCGTTGGCCGAAGCGGGGCAGGGTAGGCAGCATGGCAGGCTCTCCAATCAGGAAACAGATCGGGAGAGCCTACCGCAGTTCGCGGAAAACAGATTTGATATAGCTCAGGCAGACACCAACCGGCGTTAACTCAGGCTTTGTGCAAACCCTCTTCCACGGCCCAGACGGCGACTTCCACCCGGGAACGAAGATTCAGTTTTTTCAGCAGGTGCTTGACGTGAACTTTGACGGTGCCGTCGCTGATGTCCAGTTTCCGGCCAATCATCTTGTTCGACAAACCCTCAGCAATCAGCCGCAGGATGTCTTTCTCCCGGGGAGTGAGGCTGTCGAAGTCCGGGCGGCTGCTTTGCTGCGGCTTATTGGAGCGCAGGGCTTCGGCCAGCAATGTGGTGAGCCGGTCGCTGATCACCATCTTGCCCACGGCTGCCTGGTGCAGCTGGGCAATCATATCCTCCGGTTCCATATCCTTGAGCAGGTAACCATCGGCGCCGGCCCGCAGTGCCGCGACGACATCCTCTTCCTGGTCGGACACCGTGAACATCACGATGCGGGAGCTGATATTTTGCTCCCTGAGCTTTTTCAGTGCTTCGATACCGTCCATTTCCGGCATATTAAGGTCCATCAGGATCAGGTCCGGCTCACTCTCGATGGCGATGCGGATGCCATCGGCGGCATTGCTGGCTTCACCGGTGACCGCCATATCATCTTCCAGCCCGATCAGCTGCTTGATGCCCTGGCGCAACAATGGGTGGTCGTCGATCAAAAGAATGCTTGCGGGTGTTTCAGACATTGTCTCTCTCTTTATCCTGCGCGCGGCTCAGGCCGGCGAAGTTTCCGTAGGAATCAGGTTGCGGCTTTTGGGTACGAATGTCAGCGCGACTTCCACGCCGCCTTCAGCTTTGTTATTCACTTGCACTTTCCCGCCCAGTGTCCGCGCCCGGTCCTGCATGATAATCAACCCGTAATGGTTGATGGGTTGGCCGCCGCCGGGTAACCCTTTGCCATTGTCCTGCACGCTGGCTCGCACCTGTGGGGAGTCGAACATCACCTTCACTGTGATGTCGGTAGCATCGGCGTGTTTGACCGCGTTGGCCAGTCCCTCGCGAATGATCTGCAGGGTATGGATTTCTTCATTCGGCGACAACGTTTGGGGTGGCAGGTTATATTCAAAGCTGACCGGTTTGCCAAGCCTCTCGGAAAACTCGTCAATGGTTTTTCGCAGGGCAGTGGCCAGGTCGGGCGTATCCAGTTTCAGCCGGAAGGTGGCCAGTAATTCACGGAGCTGACGGTAGGCACTGTTCAGGCCGGTACTCAGCTCATCCAGAATGCTGTCGTGGGTAGGCTTGTGATCGCCCTCGATGTTCAGCCGGCGCAGGCGCGTCACCTGCATTTTCAGGTACGACAGCGATTGGGCCAGGGAATCGTGCAATTCCCGGGCGATCACGGTGCGCTCCTCTGCCAGTGTCAGCTGCTGCTCCTCGGTAATCTGCTTTTCCAGGAAAATGGCGGTGGCCAGCTGGTCGCTCAGGGTTTCCAGTAACCGCCGGGAGGTGTCCGGCAATCCTTTGTCGGCCGGGTACCACACTTCCAGGGTGCCCAGCAGTTGCCCCGGAGTGCGGATAGGCAGCAGCAAGCGCCGCCCGTCGTTATCTTCCAGGGGCATTTCATCATAGACTTCCGGCGTGACCAGGCAGGCATTGCAGTGATGATCCCGGCAATAGAACGGCCGTTTGGGTGAAGCGGTGGTGATGGCTTCAACCGGTTCAGCGGATTCTTTGTCGTGAAGGAACAGGCGAATCGGGCCGATTCCCAGCAAGCGCTCAAGATCCTGAAGCATGGGAATGGCGCCACTGCACAGATCGTGATTGGCAAACAGCCCGCGACTGGCGGAATGCATGACTTCGAGCGCCGCATGGCTGACCTCGAGTTCTTCGGTTTTCTGCCGCGCCCGGCTCTCCAGTTCGTAATAGGTCAGTGCCAGTTCGCTGGTCATCTGGTCGAACGCCTGTCCCAGCTGGGCCAGTTCGTCCGAACCTTTTAGGTTGGCCTGATGACTGAAGTCTTTCTCGCCTACGGCAGTTGCAATGGCCATCAGCTTTCTCAGTGGTTTGAGCACCCGGTTTCTGAGATCCAGGAATAGCGCGAGAATCACCAGAATGGAGAAAATCAGGCTGATTATCTGGATCAGGTGTAACAGGTCAATGCGGGCTTCAGTGCGCATTTCCAGCATGGACACCAGGCGATCGACCTCGCGGGTGTAACCTTCAACTGCGCCCACCATCCCGGCGCTGAGCGGGGCTCCGATTTCATGGTTAACCAGCGCCGGTTTGAGCACGGTCGCCCAGCGTTGCCTGACGCTCTGATATTGTTCCGCCAGCGGGTGGTCGCTGGTGCGGGGAATGGAGCGGAGAATCTCCGGTTTGGCCAGCCGCTCCTGGTAATCCGTAATGCGGACATTCAGGCCGGGACCGTCTTCTCCTGCGCGGTCTCCGGCTGCTGCGGCAGCAACCAGCTGAAATGCCCCCATCCGGAGCGAGCCGGCGATATTGATGGCGGTTGCGTTACCTTCGATGCTCTTGGATACCGCGAGTGTTGTCGCCATGCTGACGATGGCAGTCAGCACAATCGCGCCGATCGCAATCGCCAGGCGGTTTACGAGTGGGCTTCGGGAGGTCATAGGTTGCTTCAGCACTCAAGGAACGTGTTAAGACGATCGGGAGTCGCCATTTATTGATGAATCACCATTACCAGGGTACCTCCTTGAGGATAGTCATTTACCTCGAAGGTTGATAACCCATCATAACCTTTGACCGTTAGACAGGCAAAAGCCGAAACTGAAGGATGATGATGGGGGTATGGAATGCAACCGGAACGGAATGACGAAAAGGGAGCCTCTCTGGCCGTTGTCCTGCCGTTGGCGGTGACAGGCTTTGTGGTGGCAGCCGGTTGCTGGACCCTGTTTGCCGTTGCCGGGATGCATATGCGAGCGGATCTGGGCCTGAGTAGCCTGCAATTCGGCATCTTGCTGGCTATGCCAATGGCGGGCAGTGCCTTGCTGGCCATTCCGGCGGGGCTCGCCGCGCAGCGCTACGGTGCCCGGGAAGTGATGCTGCTTTGCTTATGCGGGTTGGCCGTTTGTATGGGCATTCTGCTGCTGACCAGCACATTCACTGGCTACCTGGTAGCGGCTGCGGGTTTGGGGCTGGCGGGCGGTTTTTATAGTGCAGGCCTCCAGTTCGTGGTGAGTCATTGTGACATCCGGCGGCTGGGGTTGGTATTGGGGGTTTTTGGTGCAGGCGTAACCGGGGTTGGCTTTAACTATTATCTGGTGCCTCTGTTCCACGAAGCGTTTACCTGGCAAGGCGTGCCCCTGGCATACCTGATTACCTTGCTGCTGGTGATTGCTCTTCTTCTTATGTTGACCGACGCCACAGGAGAGGACTACGGGGCCCGGGAACGATCAGCCGCGGAGATTCTCGGTGTGATCAGGAAAGGTCGAAATCTTCCTTTGTGTCTTTATTTCGGGCTGGTCGCCGGGAGTTTCTTCGCCCTGGCCCTCTGGCTTCCGGATTTTATTTCGGGCCAATACGGACTTTCACCCGATACCGGCGCCCGGCTCGCCCAATGGTTTGTTATTCCTGGTGCCGTTGCTCAGATCGTTGGCGGTGGTCTTGCCGATCGCCGCGGTTCAGCGCGGGTTGCCTCACGATCTTTAGCGGTCACCCTGATTGCGCTGTTTGTGCTGTCCTATCCTCCCATGAGCCTGGTTATTACCGGTGTAGAAAAGCCACTCGTGGTGGAGTTTGCCTTGCCGGTATCCATGGAGAGTGCGTTGGTGGTGATGCTCGGTATTGCCATGGGTGCGGGCATGGGATCGCTCCAGCGTATGGTGATTCTGGCCAACCGGCAGGAGGCCTCGCTGTTTGCCGGTGTCTTGTTGGTCAGTGCTTGTGGTGTGGCTTTTGTGCTACCCGTCCTTTTCGGCGCGGCCAATCAGTGGCTGGGCGTACGCACTGCCGTTTTCATGATTCTGTTTGTGTTGATCAGTACCAGCCTGGTGTTTTTTTCGCGGCAAGTGCGCAGGCAAGAGCGTAAAACGCTACTCCACCCCGGGATATAGCGGGTCTACCCACAGGGGGGTAGCCGCGGGTTATGTGGTAGTAACCACGCAGATTTCAGGGATTTGATTCCACACAATGGTCTCCATTAGGAACAACGATCCGGTAAACGGGTTGATGGAGAGAGAGACCATGAGTCATTTGATCGACAAGTTGAATTACTTCAGGAAGAACCGCGAATCGTTCTCCAACGGTCACGGTGAAACCCACGAAGTGAACCGCGACTGGGAAAACAGTTATCGTCAGCGCTGGCAGCACGACAAGATTGTGCGTTCTACCCACGGCGTAAACTGCACGGGCTCCTGCAGCTGGAAAATTTACGTCAAGAACGGCCTGGTCACCTGGGAAACGCAGCAAACCGATTACCCCCGTACCCGCCCCGATCTGCCGAACCATGAACCCCGTGGTTGCCCGCGTGGTGCCAGTTATTCCTGGTATATGTACAGTGCCAACCGGCTGAAATACCCGCTGATGCGCAAGAGCCTGATGAAACTCTGGCGCGCTGCCCGTATCCAGTTCAATGATCCGGTAGAAGCCTGGGCTTCCATCGTTGAGGACCCGGCCAAGACCGCCGAGTACAAGCCGCGCCGGGGCATGGGCGGTTTTATTCGTTCCAGCTGGGACGAAGTCAACGAGCTGATTGCAGCGTCTAACGTCTACACTGCCAAGAAACATGGCCCGGACCGCATCATCGGTTTCTCTCCGATTCCCGCTATGTCCATGGTGTCATACGCTGCGGGCAGCCGCTACCTGTCCATGATCGGCGGCGTCTGCATGAGCTTCTACGACTGGTACTGCGACCTGCCGCCGGCCTCCCCGCAAACCTGGGGTGAGCAGACCGACGTGCCGGAATCCGCCGACTGGTACAACTCCGGCTACATTATTGCCTGGGGCTCCAACGTGCCCCAGACCCGTACCCCGGATGCCCACTTCTTCACCGAAGTGCGCTACAAGGGCACCAAAACCGTTGCCATCACTCCAGACTACGCGGAAGTCTCCAAGCTGTCTGATGAATGGCTGAATCCCAAGCAGGGCACCGATGCCGCCCTGGGTATGGCCATGGGCCACGTGATTCTCAAGGAGTTCCACGTTGACAAGCCCAGCGCGTATTTCACCGACTACGTGCGTCGCTACACCGATATGCCGTACCTGGTGATGCTGGACGAAAAGGACGACGGCAGCTTTGTGCCAGGCCGCTTCCTGCGGGCCAGCGATCTGGTGGATGGCTTGGGTGAAGAGAACAACCCTGAATGGAAAACCATTGCCATCGACGAAGCCTCTGGCGAGCTGACAGCACCGAACGGCTCCATCGGCTATCGCTGGGGCGAGAAGGGCAAGTGGAACCTGAAGCAGACCGCCAAAGGTTCCGATGTAAACCTTCAGTTGTCTATGGTTGAGAAGCACGACGAAGTGGTAGATGTGGCCTTCCCGTATTTCGGCGGCATAGAACACGACCACTTCAAGCACGTCGAGTTCAAGGATATCCTCAAGCACAAGCTGGGTACCCGCAAGGTTCAGCTGGCGGATGGCTCCGAGGGTCGCGTGGTTACTGTCTATGATCTGATGGTGGCCAACTATGGCATCAGCCGTGGCCTGGGCGACGACGACGGCGCCACCTCTTACGACGAGATCAAGCCATACACGCCTGCCTGGCAGGAGCAGATCACCGGCGTGCCGGCCGAGAAAGTAATCCGTATTGCCCGTGAATTCGCCGACAACGCCGACAAGACCAAGGGCCGCTCCATGGTCATCGTGGGTGCCGGTATGAACCACTGGTACCACATGGACATGAACTACCGCGGCCTGATCAATATGCTGATCATGTGCGGTTGTATCGGCCAGAGCGGTGGTGGCTGGGCCCACTACGTTGGCCAGGAAAAACTGCGCCCGCAGACCGGTTGGCAGCCGCTGGCCTTTGGTCTGGACTGGCAGCGCCCGCCCCGGCACATGAACTCCACATCCTTCTTCTACGCCCACTCCGGCCAGTGGCGCTACGAAAAACTGGGTGTGGATGAAATCCTGTCGCCGCTGGCCGACAAGTCCAAATTCGGCGGTAGCCTGATCGACTACAACGTGCGCGCCGAGCGCATGGGCTGGCTGCCATCTGCGCCGCAGCTGAACCGCAACCCGCTGACCATTGCCGCCGAAGCCGAAAAGGCCGGTATGGAGGTGGCGGACTACGTGGCCAAGTCCATGAAGGACGGCACTCTGGCGTTTGCCAGTGAAGATCCGGAAGCGCCGGAAAACTGCCCGCGCAACCTGTTCATCTGGCGCTCCAACCTGCTGGGTTCCTCCGGTAAGGGGCACGAGTATATGCTCAAGTACCTGCTGGGTACCAAGAGCGGGCTGCAAGGCAAGGACCTGGGTGTAGAAGGCGGAGCCAAGCCGGAAGAGGTGAAGTGGCGGGACAATGCGCCGGAAGGCAAGCTCGACCTGCTGGTGACCCTGGACTTCCGTATGTCCACCACCTGCCTGTATTCCGACATCGTTCTGCCGACCGCAACCTGGTACGAGAAGAACGATCTGAATACCTCGGATATGCACCCGTTCATCCACCCGCTGACCGCCGCTACCGATCCGGCCTGGGAAGCGCGCAGTGACTGGGAAATCTACAAGGGCATTGCCAAGTCCTTCTCCAAGGCTGCCGAGGGGCATCTGGGTGTCGAGAAAGACGTTGTTACCCTGCCTCTGCTGCACGACGCGCCGGCGGAGCTGGGTCAGCCGTTCGATGTGAAAGACTGGAAAAAAGGCGAGTGCGACCTGATTCCGGGCAAGACCGCGCCCAACTTCATTACCGTGGAGCGCGACTACCCGAACACCTACGCCCGCTTTACGTCCCTTGGCCCGCTGATGGACAAGCTGGGTAACGGTGGCAAGGGCATCAACTGGAACACCGAGAAGGAAGTGAACTTCCTGAAGGACCTGAACTACACCCACCTTGAGGGTGCCAACGCCGGTCGTCCGAAGATTGAGAGCGCCATTGATGCCGCCGAAGTCATCCTGACTCTGGCGCCGGAAACCAACGGCCAGGTGGCAGTAAAAGCGTGGGCCGCGCTGTCGGAGTTCACCGGCCTGGATCACACCCATCTGGCCACCAACAAGGAAGAGGAAAAAATCCGCTTCCGGGACATTGTGGCGCAGCCGCGCAAGATCATTTCCAGCCCGACCTGGTCTGGTCTGGAAGACGAACACGTGTCCTATAACGCCGGCTACACCAACGTGCACGAGCTGATCCCCTGGCGCACCCTGACCGGCCGTCAGCAGTTCTACCAGGATCACGAATGGATGCGCGCTTTTGGTGAAAGCCTGCTGGTGTACCGCCCGCCCATCAACACCAAAGCGGTGGGCAGCATGATTAACCAGCGCAGCAACGGTAACCCGGAAAAAGCGCTGAACTGGATCACGCCACACCAGAAGTGGGGCATTCACAGCACCTACAGCGACAACCTGCTGATGCTCACCTTGTCTCGCGGTGGCCCGATTGTCTGGCTGAGCGAAGATGATGCGAAAGAAATCGGCGTGGAAGACAACGACTGGATTGAGCTGTTCAACGCCAACGGTGCCATTGCCGCCCGGGCGGTCGTGAGCCAGCGGGTAATGCCGGGCATGGTGATGATGTACCACGCCCAGGAGCGGATTGTGAATATTCCCGGTTCGGAAATTACCGGCACCCGGGGCGGCATTCACAACTCGGTTACCCGCGTGTGCCCGAAACCGACCCACATGATCGGCGGTTATGCCCAGTACTCCTACGGCTTCAACTACTACGGCACCGTGGGTTCCAACCGGGACGAGTTTGTGGTGGTCCGCAAGATGAAGAACGTGGACTGGCTTGATGAAGAAGGCAATGACACTGTTCAGGAGGCTGTAAAATGAAAATCCGTTCCCAAGTTGGCATGGTACTGAACCTGGACAAGTGCATTGGTTGCCACACCTGTTCTGTCACCTGCAAGAACGTCTGGACCAGCCGGGAAGGTATGGAATACGCCTGGTTCAACAATGTTGAGACCAAGCCCGGTATTGGTTACCCGAAAGAATGGGAAAACCAGGACAAGTGGAAGGGCGGCTGGATGCGCGACAGCTCCGGCAAGATTCGCCCCCGCATTGGTGGCAAGTTCCGGGTACTGGCGAACATTTTCGCCAACCCGGATCTGCCGGAAATTGACGACTACTACGAGCCGTTTGATTTCGATTATCAGCACCTGCACACCGCCGGGGATACCAAGCACCAGCCCGTTGCCCGGCCGCGCTCGCTGATCTCCGGTCAGCGGATGCAGAAAATCGAATGGGGCCCGAACTGGGAAGAAATTCTTGGTACCGAGTTCGCCAAGCGCCGCAAAGACAAAAACTTTGACCAGGTGCAGGCAGACATCTACGGCCAGTTCGAAAACACCTTCATGATGTACCTGCCGCGCCTGTGCGAGCACTGCCTGAACCCGGCGTGTGTGGCCAGTTGCCCGAGCGGTGCCATCTACAAGCGGGAAGAAGACGGCATCGTGCTGATCGACCAGGACAAGTGTCGCGGCTGGCGGATGTGTGTCTCTGGCTGCCCGTACAAGAAGATCTACTTCAACTGGAAAACCGGCAAGTCCGAGAAGTGCATTTTCTGCTACCCGCGGATCGAAGCCGGTATGCCCACCGTTTGCTCCGAGACTTGTGTCGGCCGGATTCGCTACCTGGGCGTGCTGCTTTACGACGCCGATCGCATCGAAGAAGTGGCCAGCGCACCAGGCGAGCACGAGCTGTATGAAAAGCAGCTGGAAATCTTCCTGGACCCGTTCGATCCCGAAGTCATCGAGCAGGCCAAGAAAGACGGCATCCCGATGAACGTGATCGAAGCCGCCCAGCAAAGCCCGGTGTACAAGATGGCGGTGGACTGGAAACTGGCGCTGCCGCTGCACCCGGAATACCGCACCCTGCCGATGGTCTGGTACGTGCCGCCCCTGAGCCCAATCCAGTCTGCGGCAGAAGCGGGCAAGGTAGAGTTCGATGGCGTACTGCCCAAGATCGAAAGCCTGCGGATTCCGGTGAAATACCTGGCCAACCTGCTCACTGCGGGGGATGAGAAGCCCATTGTTCGTGCCCTCAAGCGGATCATGGCCATGCGCCTGTACAAGCGGGCTGAAACTGTGGAAGGCAAGGAAGACCTGCGCGCTCTCGAAGAGTGCGGCCTGACCAAGGCCCAGGCAGACGAGATGTATCGTTACCTGGCCATCGCCAACTACGAGGATCGCTTCGTGATTCCCACCAGCCATCGTGAACTGGCGAAAGAGGCTTTCCCGGATGCAACCGCCTACGGCGAGCGCGGCGGATGTGGCTTCAGCTTCGGCGACGGCTGCAACGGTGGTGACAGCGACTTCAGCCTGTTCGGTGGCAAAAAACAGACCACCAGCATGGTCGGCAAACTGGCGACTGTGAAACAGGTCGATCCGAAACAGCTGCAAGACTGAGGAGATCCTGATGCAACTTTTGAAAGTATTGGCGCGGGTACTGGAGTACCCCACCGAAGAATTGCAGCAATCCAAAGACGCCCTGGTTGCCGTGATCCTCGAGGACAACCGGCTGCCCCGACAGAATAAGGAGCAACTGCTGCGCTGCGTGGATATGCTGTGTGATTCCGATCTGCTGGACATCCAGGAAAACTACGTGGGGCTGTTTGATAAAGGCCGGGCCACCTCGCTGCTGCTGTTCGAACACGTGCACGGTGAATCCCGGGACCGGGGGCAGGCCATGGTAGACCTGATGGAACAATACCGGGCCAACGGCCTGGAAATTGACGCCAGGGAATTGCCGGATTACCTGCCGCTGTTCCTGGAATACCTCTCTACCCGGCCGTGGGACGAGATCCGCAACTGGCTTGAGGATATCCACCACATTCTGGGCCTGTTGGGTGAACGCCTGTTCCAGCGCGAGAGCCTGTATCACGTGGCCATGGATGCCTTGCTGGTGCTGTCTGGCCGCAAGGCGGATCGGCAGGAACTGGCACAGATTGTCGCCTCCGAAGAGCGCGATGATACGCCGGAAGCCCTGGACAAGGTCTGGGAAGAAGAAATGGTGAAGTTCGTGGATGACCAGGGCAGTTCCTGTGGCACCGGCGGAGTGATTGGACAGCGCCGCCGGGAAATGGAACAGACCCAGACCATTCACCTGAGTGATCAGCTGATGACGGACGCAACGCCCCGTCCGGCCGGGCGCGCCTGAGGCGCAGGAGGAAAAGACAATGTCCTATATCAACACACTGCTTTTCGGCATCTACCCCTACATCGCCCTGATCGTACTGTTTGTCGGTACCTGGGCGCGCTACGATCATGGCCAGTTCACCTGGAAAGCTCATTCCAGTCAAATGCTGCGCAAAAAGAACATGGTGTTGGCTTCGGTACTGTTCCATGTGGGCGTACTGGTGATCTTTTTCGGCCACCTGGTAGGGCTGCTTACGCCGCACTGGGCTTACGAGTGGATTATTACTCCGGGCCAGAAACAGGTCATGGCGATTCTGGTGGGTGGTATTGCCGGCGTAATGGCGATCATTGGCGGTGGTATGCTGGCCTGGCGCCGGATGACGGATCCGCGGGTTCAGGCCAGCAGTACCTTTGCCGATAACATGATCATCATCATTCTGGTGGTTCAGCTGGTGCTGGGTATGCTCACCATCCTGCCCACACTGGGCCACCTGGACGGTAGCACCATGCTCAAGTTCTCAGCCTGGGCGCAAGGCGTGTTCACCCTGGAAGGTTCCGGCATCGCCGCTTATATCGCCGATGTGCACTGGATCTACAAGACCCACATCTTCCTGGGCCTGACCATCTTCGTGCTCTTCCCGTTCACCCGCCTCGTGCACATGCTTAGCGTGCCGGTGGAGTACTTCGGGCGTAAGTATCAGGTGGTGCGCAAGCGCGCCTGACAGGGGGCCGCCGCTCCCGGTTCAGGATACGTTTTGAGACTTGTACTGAACGACGCCGGCATGGCTCAGGCGAAGTTGCCAGCGCTGTGCCGACGTTGTGTCCTTCCCCGGACCGGAGCACATCAGCAGTAACTGGTAATCGTGCTGTTTCTCGATGGCGTGTGCTTGCACGCCATCGCAGGTGCGCTCCGGATCTTTCCAGGCATAGAGTTTAACAGTCGTCGGCTGGATCAATTCGCACAGGGCCTCGCAATCCAGTGTGATGCGATCCTGAAGGTGATCCCGTTCAAAAATCGATTTCTCCAGTGACATAGCAGAGCGGTAGCAGATAACCTGTTGATCGTCGTTGCTGGTCCAGCGCTGGGCCTCAGTCCGGATTCGGCCCGGCAATTCCCGCGCTTTCCGGTACTCCAGCCAGACCTTCTTGTGACCGGCCGACCGGCTGGTATATGGCGTGCTCAACCGAACCTTCCAGCGGGGTTTGCCCCGGCGCAACCAGGTGGTCATGGCGTTGATCATGTCATCGCGCAACAGATCACGAAGGGCATAAATCAGTGCGATGCCCAGCAGCAGGCTCAGGGACAGGGCCTGGCTGAAGTCCCGGATATTGAACAGCAGATAGGTGAACAGCAACATAACCACGGTGGTGGATGCCGCTTTCACCAGTTTGCGGGTGCCCGCACCCAGTTCGGTTACCCGGGTGCGCAGCAGTAAAGGGTATTCGAGGATGCGATGGTACAGGCGCATTCGGTTCCAGATCCTCGTGGGCGTGCCGGTAAAATTACTGGTGTAGTCCCGGGCTTTTCGGTGCTGGCTCTCCTGTTCCAGAAACTCGATAACGGCCGTTTGCAGGGAAGGCGCCAGGCTCTCATAGCGCTCGTTTGTCATGCATTCGAGAAAGAATTGTTCGGCGTTCCAGGAAAAACAGGTATCCAGGAGCCGGTAATAACGTTGCTGGCTTGTCTTTTCCGGCGCGGCCTTGCGCAGGCGCTGGGCAAACTTTTCGCTCAGGCGGAGGCCCCGCTTCAGCAACTCCTCGCTGAGGCCTGCGGTTTCAATCTGTTGCTTCAGCCTGTCGATGGACGCCCGATACTGAAACAGCCAGGAGCCGTGCCGAATCTCATAATGGGGCGAAAGCAGGGTAAATGATTGGTCAGCTTTGCCTACCCGGTCCTGATCCGGCAGCCCCAGTAAGCGCAGCCGGTGCTCCAGTGACGAAAAATAAAAACGTTTTTCGGAAAGGGCTCTGGAAGAGAGGCTGCCTTCGTGGGGCGTAAACAGATAAAGCTCGATTTTGTAGCGACCTGCATCGGTCAGGGATCGGTTCAGTTGTAACTGATAGCTGCCCTTCCGTCTCAAAGTAAACACAACAACCCTCCGCACCGAAAATTCTGTCTCACGCCCGCTTCAGGATACCTCGTTTTACTCCCGCTCTACCTCCGATGAGGAAGCGATTTTTATCGGCAACCCTGTTTAACTAGTTGCCAAGTGAACAGAGTCATCAGGCAAGGCAGACCCATGCAACTGATCCCTACCGGTGAAGCCGGCAAACCCAGAAATCAATTCCCGCCGGTATACGTGGGCGATACCGAGATTCACGAGGATGACATCGCCCGAGAGATGCAGCATCACCCGGCTGAAGAGCTGGCGGAGGCCTGGCATGAGGCGGCACGGAGCCTGGTTATCCGTGAACTGCTGCTGCAGCAGGCAAGTCGCCTGAACCTGGATAACATTGAAGACGAAGAGGGCCGCCTGGCCCGGGTGCTGGAACTCGAACTTAACGTTCCTGATCCCAGCGACCAGGATTGTGAGCGCTTTTATGCCGCCAACCCGGGGCGATTCTCCAGCCCCACCATTATGGCTGTAAGCCATATACTGCTGGCAGCGGCTCCGGAGGACATTGAAGAACGTATGCGCCAGGAAGAGGCTGGCCGACAGATCTTGTCTGCCCTCCTTGACGGCCGCTCCCAGTTCGCGGAGCTGGCCAGACAATATTCCGCCTGCGAATCCCGCCACCAGGGCGGAAGCCTGGGCCAGATCAGCAAAGGCCAGACGGTGGAGGAGTTTGAGCGCCCGGTGCTCAGCCTGGCCGAAGGGCTGAACCCGGAACTGATTGAAAGCCGCTATGGCTGGCACATTGTCCGGGTTGACCAGAGGATTGACGGCGAACGGCTACCTTATGACCACGTGAAGCCTCAGATCCGCCAGTACCTCAGCGAAAGCGTGACCCGTCGGGCCTTCCGGCAATACCTCCAGGTATTGGCCGCGGAAACCGGCGTGAGAGGCGTGGACCTGGAACTGCCGGATTCGCCATTGATGCAGTGAAGTCCGGCGCAGCGATGTCATTGAGACGCCGGCTCAGGCGATACCGGGCCAGGGTGAGCATTTCTTGATGTTAGTTAGTGAAGCGGACAGTTGAGTTAAGTCAATTGTTTGGAAATAACGCCGGGGATACCCCCATCGGGGGAGCGATTTTTAACCATTATCCTTCTAATATTTAAAATAAGATTTTGGATGCATGAATATGCAGAGGGCATACCCCATGGCTATGACACAAACCGCAGAACACCGATATACAAAACCGGTCCTTGTCGCCATTAATAAACCACTGGACGAAGAAGACAGCCTGGAGGCGCTTCGCAGCCATGCTCTGTTCAGCAGCCTGCGCGCCAAAGACCTGGAAGGCCTGATTCTACAGTCGCGCCGCCTGAGGCTGGGGCACCACCAGTTGTTATACCGGCAGGATATGCCAGCGCACCATTTTTTCTTTGTTATTTCAGGCCGCCTGCGCCTGTATCGCCTCGATTCATCCGGCGTAGACCGTACCCTCGACAGCATCGCGCCGGGTGACTGTTTTGCCGAAGTCATGATCTACGCCGATCCGCCCCGTTACGCTTGCTACGCGGAAGCCCTGAAATCCAGCGAAGTTCTGATGATTCCGGTCAAAGCCTACCGCGAACTGCTCGACAAGAATCCGGAGTATGCCCAGGCGGCGCTGAGCCACTATGCCATGCGAGCGGTGTCCCGGTTCCACGATCTGGAAATCATGACCGTGCAGAACGCCCGTGATCGCCTCATCCGGTATCTGATCGACCTGCTGCCAAAAGGCACCGAAGAAGGCGGTGAGGTTGAATTGCCGCTGCCGAAATGCCTGGTGGCTTCACGTTTGGCCATGCAGCCGGAAACCTTCTCGCGGATTCTGGCAGACCTGAAAGCCAACGGCCTGATTCGGGTTAACCGCAGCAAACTTTTTATTTCCGACCCTCAGCGGCTGATTGCGATCAGCCAATAGCCTCCCCGGGCCCAGGGCCCGGTTTTTTTAAAGCCTCGAACAGCAGGGGATAGACATGATCAGCAGTTACCAGGACCTTGTTCAGGCCAGCCGGAAAGAACCGGAGCCCCAGCGCTTTCTGTTCGTTTTTTGCAAAGCGGAATTGCCAGAAGATGCCAGTGCGGCAGAACGGGTTGCTTTTGAAAGCGGCGAGGGTGGCGCACTGACGCCGGTTATCTGTGTCGACAAAACCCCCGATGAGATTCCTTATTTCGATGTGTTGGCGGAGGAATCCCGCGCGACGGGTCAGGACTGGGACATGGTCTTTGTCGGGGCCATGTCCGGCCGTGGCGGCATTGCACCTTCCAGCGACGAAGCCCAGCAACCCATGACCATGATGGTGGAGAGTATTCGCATGGGGCACGTGGGCAATTACCTGCCGCTCGATAAAACTGGCCACGCCATCAACCTTGACTGACCTCAAGGTAGCGGCAGTCTGTCGTGGCCTATCCTCTAAGAGGTATTTGATTTTCCTCAAAATTGAACGACCCTTGATGTAATCCATGGGATTTTGGGAGTTGTAGTGAGAAACGTCATCCGTTGTGCGCTGTCTGTCTTATTGATGCTTGCTGCTCCGTTGAGCTGGGCCCAGCCACTATCGGAGTACAGTCCCCCGGCCGGGCGCCAGCTTATTGAAAAAGCCTTTCCGGAAGCGGAAAAGCTTCAACCCATGGAAGGTAATCGTGCCATTCAAGAGGTGTATGCCGGTGACGAGCTCATCGGCTATGCCTACCAGTCTCTGGATTTTGTCCAGACGCCCGCCTATTCCGGTAAACCGATCAACGCGATGGTGGTGCTCGATACCGAAGGCGAAATCCGGGCTGCCAAGGTCATCCATCATGACGAGCCGATCCTGCTGGTGGGTATACCCGAGAGTAAGATGCATGACTTCACCGATCAGTATACCGGGTTAAAAGCCGACCAGAGGGTAACCGTGGGTGGCACGTCCACTGAGCGCAAAGTGGCGGTTGACGGCCTGTCGGGTGCAACGGTTACCGTTATGGTGATCAACGAGGTGATCATGCGCACAGCCCACCGGGTGGGTGTGGAAATCGGCATTGTGGAAGGCGGAGAAAGCAATCGCCCGCCCATGGCCAACGTGAAGACGGACCAGTTCCAGGAGAAGTCCTGGCAGGAACTGACCGGAGACGGCTCCGTGCGCCGCCTGATACTCACCAAAGGGCAGGTGGATGATTCTTTTGTCGGAACGCCGGCCGAAGGCATTGAAACCGCCGATGCCGGAGAGCGCGACGACGCCCTGATCGATCTTTACGCCGCCTACCTGGATGCTCCGACGATTGGCCGCAACCTGCTCGGTGAAAATCAGTACCAGTGGCTGATGTCTGAACTGCAGGACGGTGAGCACGCCATTGCTGTGATGGCCAATGGTGAATATTCCTTCAAGGGTTCAGGTTATGTCCGGGGCGGTATATTTGACCGGGTACAGATCCGGCAGTTCGGGGACACCTTCAATTTCCGGGATCTGGACTTTCATCGCCTCAGCGACGTCTACGCCGAGGGTATGCCCGAGTTTTCGGAAATGGCGATTTTCATTGTCCGGCAACAGTATAACTTTGACCCGGGCACGCCCTGGACGCTGGAGCTGACGGTCAAGCGCCAGACCGGTCCGCTCGACAGCGAGTTTCAGGTATTTCCGCTGGAATATCAGCTGCCGGACCAGTACTACACTCGCCCGGAGCCGGTCCTGACAGAAGAGGAATGGCTTGAAACCCAGCCGCTCTGGGTTCAGGTGTGGTACCAGAAGCAGTTCCAGGTCACCGTGTTGGGCATCGGCATTGCCGTGCTCCTGTTCATTCTGTTCTTCCAGGACTGGCTGGTGCAAAAGCCCAGGATGATGCGCTGGCTCCGTCACGGTTTCCTGGTTTATACCCTGTTCTTTATCGGCTGGTACGCCCTGGGCCAGCTCTCCATTGTCAATGTGTTGACCTTCGTGAACAGCCTGATCAGCGGCTTCAAATGGGAAACTTTCCTCATCGACCCGATCATGTTTGTGCTCTGGGCGGTGGTGGCCGGCATTGTCCTGCTCTGGGGGCGGGCGGTGTATTGCGGATGGCTGTGTCCGTTCGGAGCCTTGCAGGAATTGATCAATGAGATTGCCCGCAAGCTCAAAGTGCCCCAGTACACCGTGCCTTTTGCCTGGCATGAGCGCCTGTGGGCCATCAAATACATCATTTTACTGGTGCTGTTTGGTATCTCCCTGGAATCCATGGCTACCGCCGAGCGCATGGCCGAAGTAGAGCCCTTTAAAACCGCCATTACCCTGCATTTCGATCGCAGCTGGCCGTTCGTGACCTACGCGGTGCTGTTGCTGGTGGTCAATATCTTTACCCGCAAGGTGTACTGCCGCTATTTGTGCCCGCTGGGCGCTGCCCTGGCGCTGCCTACCAAGTTGCGGGTATTTGACTGGCTCAAACGCCGCAAGGAATGCGGCAACCCTTGCCGGTTGTGCGACAAAGAGTGTGAAGTTCAGGCCATTCATCCGGACGGCACGATCAACTACATGGAGTGCCATTACTGCCTGGATTGTCAGATGACCTATTTTGATGACCACAAGTGCCCGCCGCTGATTGTGAAGCGCCGTGGCAAGCGCCGTGGTCATAACGCACCCGGCCACCCGGAAGAGATTCCGGTGGTGCAGGTGAACTGAGTAGTCCCGAGGAGCCAACCATAAGGCCCCGGAAAATCATGAGAAGCAAGAACCGCCATAACCAATAACGGAGTTGGATGCTATGAAAAAAAGAGATGATCTGACCAAGGACACTCCTGAAGTGCCTGAAAGTGGTCTGAGCCGTCGTCGCTTTATGGGTGCGGCTGCACTCGCCGGTGTGGCTGGCGCTACGGGGTTGGGCGCCTCTGTGATGTCCCGCGAGACCTGGGCCGCGGCCGCTGAAGAAGCCCGCAACAAAGCCCACGTTGCGCCGGGTGAGCTGGACGAATATTACGGTTTCTGGAGTGGCGGTCATCAGGGCGAAGTGCGCGTGCTGGGCGTGCCGTCCATGCGCGAGCTGATGCGGATTCCGGTGTTCAACGTGGATTCGGCAACCGGTTGGGGGATTACCAACGAAAGTAAGGAAATCCTCGGCGGCGATGAGCAGTACCTGAACGGTGACTGCCACCACCCGCATATTTCCATGACCGACGGTCGTTACGATGGCAAGTACCTGTTCATCAACGATAAGGCCAACACCCGGGTTGCCCGTATCCGTCTGGATATCATGAAGACGGACAAAATTACCCACATTCCGAACGTGCAGGCGATTCATGGCCTGCGGCTGCAAAAAGTCCCGAAGACCAACTACGTCTTCTGTAACGCCGAGTTTGTGATTCCCCAGCCCAATGACGGCACCGATTTCAGCCTGGAAAACAGCTACACCATGTTTAACGCGCTCGACGCGGAAACCATGGAAGTGGCCTGGCAGGTAATTGTCGACGGTAACCTCGATAACACCGACGCCGACTACACGGGTAAGTACGCCGCGTCCACCTGCTACAACTCCGAGCGTGCAGCGGATCTGGCGGGCACCATGCGTAACGATCGTGACTGGGTTGTGGTGTTCAACGTCGAGCGCATTGCGGCGGCGGTGAAGGCGGGTAACTACAAAACCATTGGTGATTCCAAAGTGCCGGTGGTCGACGGCCGTGGCAAGTCCGAGTTTACCCGTTATATCCCGGTACCCAAGAACCCGCACGGTCTGAACACCTCTCCGGATGGCAAGTACTTCATCGCTAACGGCAAGCTGTCTCCGACCGCATCGGTCATCCAGATCGACAAGCTGGACGATCTGTTCGACGACAAGATCGAGCTGCGCGACACTATTGTGGCCGAGCCGGAGCTGGGTCTTGGACCTCTGCACACCACGTTTGATGGTCGCGGTAACGCCTACACCACGCTGTTTATCGACAGTCAGGTGTGCAAGTGGAACATTGCCGATGCCATCAAGCACTACAACGGCGAGAAGGTAAACTACATCCGCCAGAAGCTGGACGTGCAGTATCAGCCGGGCCACAACCACGCGTCGCTGACCGAGTCCCGGGATGCTGATGGCAAGTGGCTGGTGGTGCTGTCCAAGTTCTCCAAGGACCGGTTCCTGCCGGTTGGTCCGCTGCATCCGGAGAACGACCAGTTGATCGACATTTCCGGCGATGAAATGAAGCTGGTGCACGACGGCCCAACGTTCGCTGAACCGCACGACTGCATCCTGGTGCGCCGTGATCAGATCAAGACCAAGAAGATCTACGAGCGTGACGATCCTTACTTTGCCAGCTGTCGTGCTCAGGCGGAGAAGGACGGTGTCACTCTGGAATCCGACAACAAGGTGATCCGCGACGGCAATAAGGTTCGTGTTTACATGACCTCTGTTGCACCGCAGTATGGCATGACCGAGTTCAAGGTGAAGGAAGGTGATGAAGTAACGGTGTACGTGACCAACCTGGATATGGTTGAGGACGTCACCCACGGCTTCTGTATGGTCAACCACGGCGTGAGCATGGAAATCAGCCCGCAGCAGACCGCTTCTGTCACCTTTACCGCTGGTAAGCCAGGTGTCTACTGGTACTACTGTAACTGGTTCTGCCACGCGCTCCACATGGAGATGGGTGGCCGGATGCTGGTCGAGAAGGCCTGATAGTATAGTCGCCTGACCCGGGGTGCCCCTGAGGCGCCCCGTGTTACTTAACACTATCCCGAGATTTCTTTGATGTATCGACAACTGCGTTATGGGGTGGCCCTGTCAGTCGCTCTGTTTGCGCTCTCCGCCAACGCGGACCTGCAGCAAGAGCTGGACAACCTGGCTCCGGGGTCATCCTACGAACTTCCTCCCGATACCTTATCCCCGCTGGTTATCAGAGTGCCTGATGTCACGGTTTCCTGTGCCCGGGACACGGTCATTGACGGTCGCGGCCTGGGCAATACGGTGGAAATTCTGGCAAGTGGGGTCACCTTTTCGGGTTGTGATATCCGCAACTGGGGGGATGATCTCAATGAACTGGATGCCGGAATTTTTATCGCACGGGAAGCCCGTGGAACGCTGGTTGAAGATAACCGGTTGCAGGGCCCGGCTTTCGGAGTCTGGCTGGATGCAACCCCCGATGTTACCGTCCGGAGCAACCATATCCGTGGCGACACCAGCCTGCGGTCTCAGGACCGGGGCAACGGAATCCATTTGTTCAATACCACCGGGGCTTTAATTGAAGGCAACGACATCAGCCAGACCCGGGATGCTATTTACATAGAAACGGCTAACCGCAATACCATTCGCGGTAATGTCATGAGCGATTTGCGCTACGGCATTCATTACATGTATTCGATGCATAATCTGCTGGAAAACAACGTTACCCGGGGCACCCGTACCGGCTACGCGTTGATGCAGAGCAAGTACCTTAAAGTATTCAATAACCGCTCCGAGAACGACGAGAACTACGGCATTCTGATGAACTTCATCACCCACTCGGAGCTGCGCAATAACGTGGTGACGGGGGTGTCCCAGGGCCAGAGTGCCGGGGTGGTGATTTCCGGTGCCGAGGGCAAAGCTGTGTTCATCTATAACTCGCTGTACAACACCTTTGAGGGTAACTATTTCGGCCACAGCAACATTGGCATTCATCTGACCGCCGGTTCCGAAGACAATCAGGTGTTCAACAACGCCTTTGTAGAGAACCAGCGCCAGGTGAAGTATGTGGCCACCCGCACCCAGTCCTGGGCGGAAGATGGCAAGGGCAATTACTGGAGTGACTACCTGGGCTGGGACCGCAATCAGGATGGCCTGGGCGACGTGCCCTATGAGCCGAACGACAACGTCGACCGGCTGCTGTGGAAATACCCCGAGGCCAAGGTGCTGATGTTCAGCCCGGCCGTGGATACGCTGCGCTGGGTGCAGGATGCGTTCCCGGTAGTGAAGTCCGCCGGGGTGAGTGATCCTCATCCCTTGATGCGCGTTCCTGACCATCTGCAATCGGAGATCCGATGAACTGTTTTCGACTGGAGAATGTGAGCCACCGCTACGACAAAGCGACGGTGTTGCATGGAATAGATTTGCGGCTGGAGCCGGGAGAGATTCTGGGCCTGTTCGGGCATAACGGGGCGGGGAAGACCACCTCGATCAAGTTGATCCTGGGCCTGATGCAGCCCAGCGAGGGAAAAGTGTCGGTACTGGGCGGAACGGCTGGAGATCCCCAGGTAAGCCAGCATATCGGCTACCTGCCGGAAAACGTGATGTTTTACCCGCAACTGACCGGGCGGGAAATACTCAGCCACTTTGCCCGCCTCAAAGGCGCACCGTTGAAACAGGTGCCTGTACTGCTGGAGCAGGTAGGGTTGGGAGATGCCATGGATGCCCGTACCAAAACCTATTCCAAGGGTATGCGCCAGCGGCTGGGGCTGGCCCAGGCTCTGCTGGGTAAGCCGAAGTTATTGATGCTGGATGAGCCCACCGTGGGCCTGGACCCGGTTGCGACCGCCGATCTTTACCGGTTGTTGCGCCAGCTACGGGATGAGGGGACCGGTATTGTACTTTGCTCTCATGTTTTGCCCGGGGTCGAGCCATACATTGACCGGGCCGCGATTCTGACCGAGGGGGCCCTGAAGGCATCTGGCGATCTGCCATCGCTCAGGCGGCAGGCCAATATGCCGGTTACCCTCACCGTCCAGCCAGCGAGCACCTTGTCGGCGCTGGAAAAAACGATCGATCAGGCTGAGCCGCGTGCGGGGTTGATGATGAAAAGCGACAACGGACGGCTGCAGGTGGATGTCAGACCCCATGAAAAAATGGCGCTCATCAAGACTTTGATGATGTCGGGTGAAGTGGCAGATCTGGGTATCCACCAGCCCAGCC
This sequence comes from Marinobacter sp. VGCF2001, assembly GCF_049943275.1. Classification (NCBI taxonomy): domain Bacteria; kingdom Pseudomonadati; phylum Pseudomonadota; class Gammaproteobacteria; order Pseudomonadales; family Marinobacteraceae; genus Marinobacter; species Marinobacter sp. VGCF2001. Next base: position 36,052 of record NZ_JBNFVX010000014.1, on the reverse strand, counting down.
TCGAAGACATCTATGTACATTTTATCGGTTCAGGGGGCCTGGCCCACCGGGGGGGAAACCAATGAATGCCGTCTGGACCATCGCCCGCAAAGAACTCAGCGACAGCTTCCGTAATCGCTGGCTGGTGGCCATTTCTCTAGTCTTCGCCACCCTTGCTCTGGGTATCGCCTGGTTCGGTGCGGCCGCGTCCGGGCAGGTAGGGTACGCTTCCACTCCGGCGACCATTGCCAGCCTCGCGAGCCTGGGGATCTTCCTGATTCCGCTGATTGCACTGCTGTTGGCTTACGACGCCATCGTCGGGGAAGAAGAGGGCGGCACCTTATTGCTGCTGATGACCTACCCACTCAGCAAAAACCAGCTGCTACTGGGCAAATTTCTGGGCCACGGGCTGACCCTGGCGCTGGCCACCATCATTGGTTTTGGAGTGGCGGGCATCGCCATTGCGTTGCTGGTGGACGATGTCGCCATTGTCGCATTGGCCGTCGCCATGGGGCGTTTTGTAGGGTCTACTGTGTTGTTGGGCTGGGGCTTTATTGCACTGGCGTACCTGGTCAGCGTGCGCGTGAGCGAAAAACCGGTGGCGGCGGGCCTGGCGTTGGCGATCTGGTTTTTCTTTGTGCTGATTTTCGACCTGATGCTGCTGGGCACCCTGGTGGCCAGCGAAGGCAAGTTGAACCCCGAGCTGCTGCCCTGGCTGTTGATGCTCAATCCCACCGATATCTACCGCCTGCTTAATATCGTTGCCTTCGGTGACAGCGGTCAACTCAGTGGTGTGCTCAGCCTCGGTGCAGACTTGCCCATCGGCGCTGCAGGACTCTGGCTGGGCTTGATCCTGTGGTGTGCCATCCCCCTGGCAGGCGCACTGTTACTGTTCAAAAACCGACGAATCTGATTCTGACCGGAGACATATAAGCATGGCAAACCCAGCAACCAAATGGCTCATCGCCGCCTTCGCCGCCACCCTCCTGGCCGGCTGCTCCGGCAGTGAGCCGGAAAGCGTTGAAAAACCAGACCCGGTGCATTTCGAATCCGGCGACGAATGCCACGTTTGCGGCATGGTCATCACTAACTTCCCCGGCCCTAAAGGCCAGGCCTTCACGGAGCGAGAACAGAACCTCCGGAAATTCTGCTCTACCAAAGATATGTTCGCCTGGTTTCTGCAGCCGGAAAACGAAAACCGCGATCACACCCTCTATGTTCACAACATGGCCGAAACCCACTGGGACAGCCCGGACGACACTCACCTGATTGACGCCCGTGACGCGTTCTACGTGGTTGGCTCAAACCTCAACGGTGCCATGGGCCCAACCCTGGCCTCGTTTGCCAAGCGGGCCGACGCCACGGACTTCGTGGCCGAGCACGGCGGCAACGTACTGGTATTTGCCGAAGTCACGCTGGAGCATCTGAATAACGGTACGGCCATGCATGATATGAGCGGGATGGATGATATGGCCGGAATGCATGAAGACCATGACGTAAACGGAGAGTCTGAAATGGCCCATTAAAACATGGGCTCCCTGGCGATTACTCCAGTCGTCTAAAGATCAGGTGCGGGAAGCCTTTCCAAAAATTTGCGGAGCCAGGGATGGCGGAGCAGAAGCGCCACAGGGGCTCCGCCGAGCGCTTATGAAGCGAAGCTTCATGCGAAAGCTGAGCGACCACAATCTGTGATTGTGGGCCGGACCCCGAAGGGGTGCCGAAGGAGCGTTTTTTGGAAAGGCTTCCCGCACCTGATCAAGCGCCAGATTTGCAGGCTACATCTATCGGTGTGCAGCCCAGGTCAGCCCCCGGTCATATTCATAAACCGAAGAATTTGCACATCCCCATTGCTGGAAAAGTGATGACGCTCCGGCTTAAGATCCATGGCCTCGATCAGCGTCTCCTGGAGCTTGTCATCTGTCACCGGATGCCCGCGCAAAACCCGGCGAAGATCCACCGAATGCTCATTGCCGAGACACAACAACAGCCGCCCCTCCACGGTCACCCGAACCCGGTTGCAGGTTGAGCAAAAATTATGGGAATGGGGTGAAATGAATCCAACTCGCACATCGCTTCCCGGCATCCGGTAATAGCGAGCCGGGCCGCCGGAATCCTCCGTGGCCGGAATCAGCTCATGGCGCTTGCGGATAATGTCGCGCACTTCTTCACTGGTGCACAGCGCCAGCCCGCGATCATGCTCGGAAATCTCGCCCAGCGGCATCTCTTCAATAAACGTAATGTCCACGTGCTTTTGACGGGCAAACTCGATCAGCTCGGGAATTTCCTCGTCGTTTCGGCCTTTCATGACGACCGTGTTCAGTTTGATACCGCGGAAACCGGCTGCCCGTGCCGCATCGATGCCGTCGAGCACCCGGTCAAGATTGCCGGTGCGGGTGATGGAGCGGAATTTTTCCGGATCGAGCGAATCGAGACTGATATTGAGGCGATGGAGACCGGCGCGCTGCAAATCCTCGGCCATGTCCGGTAACTGACTGCCGTTGGTCGTCATGGCAAAGTCCCTCAGGCCGTAACCACCGATCTCACGCACCAGCTCGAGAATGTCCTTGCGAACCAGAGGCTCGCCGCCAGTCAGCCGGATTTTCTCTGTGCCCAGGGCGACAAAGTTCCGGGCCACCCGGGCGATTTCCTCCAGTGTCAGCACCTGCTGACGAGGCAGGAATGTCATGTCTTCCGCCATACAGTACACGCAGCGGAAATCGCAACGATCAGTCACCGACAGGCGCACATAGTTTACCGTGCGACCAAAGCGGTCTGTCAGTCGGGTCTGGGGCATTGGCCGGATCCTGTTCCAGTGTCACCTACAGTTTAGACCAATTATGGCAAACAAGCCGACCGATTCCGATACCCCTCGCGGAGTATTACTACGGACCTTACGCAGCGGGGCACTCCGGGGAAGACCTATGGGCGGATTCTCGGTAGAATTAATACAGGTATTAATCGCCAAGAGGCCCTTGTCATGGCCATGCTAAAGGGTAGAACCGGTTTTCGAATTCTTGCGTATATCAGCGCAGGACTGGGTGTGATTGGTATCGCTCTTCCTTTATTGCCGACCACACCGTTTGTGATCCTCGCGGCATTTTTTGCCAGCAAGGGATCACCGGCCTTTGCGCACTGGCTGGAGCAGCACCCCAGGTTTGGCCCGGCTATTGCGGAGTGGCGCCTGCGCAAAGCGATCCCCCGCAAGGCCAAGGTCTTGGCGTTTGCGATGATGGGGTTCAGCTGGAGCACGCTGGCGTGGCTTGGTTCGCCAGGTTTCGTACTGGTTATTTCGGGGGTGTTTCTGGCGGGGGTTGCCTGTTACATGCTGACCCGGCCGTCTTACTAGGGTTTTCGTTTTACTGGAGCTATGAATGCACATCACCCGTTACACCGATTATTCACTCAGAGTGCTGATTTATCTGGCGGCAGAGGGTGATCGCCTGACCACAATCCAGGAAATTGCCGATAGCTACGACATTTCCAAAAATCATCTGATGAAAGTGGTCCATCAGTTGAACAAAAAAGGCTACATCGAAACGATCCGCGGCAAGAAAGGCGGTATGAGGTTGCGGATGGCCCCCCGGGACATCAACATCGGTATTCTGGTCAGGGAGACTGAGCAGGATCTGAATATTGTGGAGTGTTTTTCGGCAAACAACGCCTGCAGGATAACGCCGGTATGTGGCCTAAAATCGATGTTTGGAGAAGCCCTCAAGGCTTTTCTCGGTGTTCTCGACAAGTACACCCTGGCAGATGTTGTCCAGGAACACCATCGTCCCCAGCTACTGAGACTCCTGCAAATCGCATGACATCGCGTGGTCTTGTGAGCCGGCGCACCATAGCTTCAGTGCGGTCCGCCGGCCATCAGGCTGCCCATCCCAAACGCCGGCCTACGCCTTGAGCAGAAGCCGGCTCGCCCGCTCCGGCAGCGAATAGCGCAACACCCGTTTCAACACGGTCTGGTACTGATCCCGAAAGGTGCCGGTATTGTAGTGAATGCCATGTTTCCGGCAAATCTCCTGTACCCGCTCCGAAAGCTCAGGGTAGCGATGGGCCGGCAGATCCGGGAACACGTGGTGTTCAACCTGATAGCTCAGGTGCCCGCTCAGGATATGCAGCCACCGGCCTCCGGTAAAGTTGGACGAGCCGGTCAGCTGGCGCAGGTACCAGTGCCCTTTGCTCTCGCCCTCGCATTCTATCTCGCTGAAGGTTTCTGCATCCTGGGTAAAGTGGCCGCAGAAGATGACCGTTGACGACCAGACGTTGCGGATGAGATTGGCGCCGACGTTACCCGCCAATACGATCGGCGCCACGGGCAGGGTCAGCAGCGGAAAAAACACGTAATCCTTGAACGCCTGACGGCCGCCTTTGCGGGCAAAATCTTTCAGGAACGGCAGCTTGTCCCGCCAGGAGATTTCGCCACGCCGGAGTTTTTCCGTTTCCAGTTCATGCAGGCCGACGCCCCACTGGAAGAACACGGTCAGCAGAATGTAGTTGAGAAACTGCAGTGTGTGCCAGGGCTTCCAGGGCTCGTCGTCACTCAGGCGCAAAACGGCATAGCCGTAATCCCGGTCCTTGCCAATGATGTTGGTGTAGGTGTGGTGTTCGTAATTGTGGGTCCGGCGCCAGGATTCGCTGGTACACACGGTGTCCCATTCATAGGTTCGGGAGTTCAGGGTGGGGTCGTTCATCCAGTCATACTGTCCGTGCATCACGTTATGGCCGATTTCCATGTTCTCCAGAATCTTGGCCACGCCGAGGGTTGCGGTGGCGGCTACAAATACCGGCGGAATAAAGCCAAAAGGCATCATCACCCGGCCACCGACTTCCAGCGCACGATGCAACCGAACGACTCTGCGAATATAGCGGGCATCCCGTTCGCCCAGATCTGCCAATACCTCATCGCGAACGGCATCCAGGTCTTTCTGAAGTTCGTTGAGCTGTTGTTCGTCAAGCTTGATCATAAGTTCTCCTTGCGGCTTTAACAGGCTGCGCTCGAATGCTGTGCGTTACACTTCCAGGGTCACAGGGCCATGGGGTACGGAAATGCAGAGCTGAATGCTCTCGTCTCCGGGGCTGGAGGCCTTGCCCGTCAAACGGTTAACCACGGTGCCGCTGGTTTTCCTGCAACTGCACTGGTGGCAGATACCCATGCGGCAGCCGTATGGAGGGGCCAGCCCGGCCGCTTCTGCAATGTCCAGCAGGGTGGCATCGCCCGAAGAATCCACACTGAGATCGCTGCGGGAAAAGCGCACCTCGCCTCCGAGGGCGCCCGGGCGGGCACTGGCGTTGGCCGGGGGAGCGAAGAAGGTGCGGTGTGTCTGCTCGTCGCCGATGCCTCGCCGGCTCAGCAGTGCCCGGGCCAGGTTCATCAGCCCCACAGGTCCGCACAGATAGACCTCCCGGTCTGCCAGGCCGGTGATCGCGTCGAGGTCGGCGTCGTTCAGGTATCGTGGCTGATCATGTTCGTGGGTAGCCACAACCCGGACGGTCAGGGCCGTAAGCTGTTCGGCCAGAGCCCGCAGTTTTTCACCTGCAATGACATCGTCCTGCGTCCTGACGAAGTAGAGCAGGGTTACCGGTGCCCGGTAGTTCTGTGCTGCCATGCTTTCCAGCTGGCTCAGAATCGGCGTAATACCGCTGCCCCCGGCAATAAACAGAACGGGTTTTGCGGTTGTGGGCACCAGGAAATCGCCAAAGGCGTCGGTCAGCCCGAGCACTGCACCTTCCTCAAGATGATCGTGCAGCCAGTTGGTTACCAGTCCGCCGTTCTGGCGCTTGATGGTCAGGGTGATCTGGCCTCTGTTCTCCCAGCGTTCGGGAGAACTCGACAGGCTGAAGGTGCGCTGCCTCCGCACGCCATCGATTTCGACACGGAGGTTGACGTGCTGGCCGGCACGAAAACCACCCCATCGGCTGGCGGGTCTGACAACAAGGGTTTTGGTGTCGTGGGTCTCTGTCAGGACACGCTCGACTTGGGCGGGAGTGTACGCTTGTACCCACATGGGGTTGATCACTTCCGAGACAGGATCGAAAAAGCTACCGGGATTACTGCGATTCAGTAATTGTCGGCCAAGCCAGTGTATAGCGCGAGTCTTTGTCGTCTTCGCCAGCATAGGGTTGCTCCCATGGTCGGTGCCCGGATTCTGGTTCCGCGTGTACACTTGTTCACTTATGTGTACGAATGTACACACGAGGTGGTGTTGAGGCAATCCGTTAACCGCGCCATTGGCTCGTAATGACAAGTTTCGCGGACTTTTCTGCGCTCAGATGTGTACACTTGTGACCGCAACGGGAGTGACAGGCAGGCTATGGCAGACAGACAGAAACGCAGACCCGGTGAAACCCGCGCCAAGCTGATGAACGCGGCGCTGACACTGGTGGGAAAAGGCCGGCATTTTGCCAGCCTGGGCATTCGTGAAGTGACAAGGCAGGCCGGCGTGGTGCCAACGTCCTTCTATCGCCACTTTCGCAGTGTGGATGACCTGGGCCTGCAACTGGTGGATGAACTGGGGCTGGTTCTCCGGCGCATGATGCGGGAAGCCCGCGCCAATGTGCTGCAGGCGGACAAGCTGATTGAGGAATCGGTCGGCATCTTTGTGGCCCATGCCCAGGCTAATCGCAGCTTCTTTCTGTTTATGGCGCAGGGGCTCGCTGGAGGAAGCCGCGCTGTGCAGGAGGGAATTCGCAGTGAAATGCGCTTTTTCGCCAGCGAACTGGCCCACGATTTAAGGCGGCTCCGGCTCATGGAGCACCTGAGCGATGCCGATCTGGATATGACCTGCGATCTGGTCGTGCGCACGGTCGCCTTCAGTCTGACTGACCTGCTCAGCATCGCCGAAGACGATGATTATCAGGTCGGGCAGATACGAAAACGCACCACCCGATTCCTGCAGATGATCTTTGTCGGAGCCGGCCACTGGCAAAGTGACTGACCCCGCTCAGGGACTATTTTTTGGTTCGGGTACGCTTTTTCTTTGGCGGCAGCACCAGCGATTCCAGCTCGTCCAGGGCCTCGCCGGTATAAACCGCGAGTTTCTGCATACTGGGCAAGGTATCCCGGCAGCCGGTATAACCAAAGTTCAGTGATCCCGCATAGCTCAGGCAGGTAATGTTCAGTGCGCCACCATGGGCTATCAGCGACACCGGGTACATGGCCTCAAGCCGGGCACCTTCGTAATACAGAGTGTCTTCAGGCCCTGGAACGTTCGAAATAGTCACGTTGAACACCGGGCGCATACGGCCGCCCAGCCCGGACATCAGCTGCAGAATGTACGGTGACATCAGCAACATGGTGTATTGGGTGAGGGCACTGCGAGGCAGCTTCTGCAGATGTTCCTTGGCCCGCCGGGTCGAAGCTTTGATCTGTTGCAGGCGGTTCAGTGGGTCTGCTTCGTCGGTGGCCAGTGACGCAATCATAAAGCTGATCTGGGTGCCGGTGCCCTCGTCATCTGCTGGCCGGATATTGACCGGAATGCCCGCAGTCAGCGGGATATCGGGCAGGTTGTCCTGTTCTACCAGAAAGCGCCTCAAGGCGGTGCCGCAAAGGTACAGCACGATGTCGTTGAGAGAGCTGCCGGAAGCGTGGGCCAGGTTTTTCAGCCGGTCCAGTTGATAATGTTGTGTCGCGAAACGCCGCTGGGCTGTTACCCGGTGGTTGAGAATCGAGACCGGGCCGGTGAACGGGGCCGTCAGCCCGTCTTCCGGGTGGCGCACCGAGTGCACCAGCCGATTGCCGGCCTGCCAGAGCCGGGGGGCCATATCGGCTTGCAGCTTCAGGGCGTCCATGGCCTGGGAAATCGCTGCCGGTACGCTGGCTTCCTGATCGGTCTTGGAGCCACGGCGTTGATGCGGGCGCACCGTCCAGGGCGGTGGCATATTCCGGCGTTCGGGGTCGGTCGCGAGTACCCTCTGCATCAGCCGCACGCCACTGATGCCGTCAATCATCGAGTGATGCATTTTGGTATACAGGCCAAAGCGGTTGTTTTCCAGCCCTTCAATTACGTGGCATTCCCACAGTGGTCGGGAAAAATCCAGTGGGTGGGAATGCAGCCGGGAAACCAGAATGCCCAGCTCCCGTTCGCCGCCCGGACGTGGCAGTGCGGAGTGGCGAACGTGGTAATCCAGATCGATGTTTTTGTCGATCTTCCAGAAGGGGGCTACCACACGCCCCAGAAAACCCGGCCAGACCAGTTTGCAGCCCCAGGGAGGCGCGACATCGCCGGCTTCTTTCATGCGAGTAACCATGTCACGCAGGAAAGTGTCGGGGGCTCCGTCCGGGAGCGAGAAAATCTGCAGCGTGCCCACGTGCATCGGCGTGTCTTCAGATTCAACCGCCAGCCAGGAAGCATCCAGTGTTCCGAGACGTTTCATTCCTTGTTGTTCTCCGCCAGTCATTTATATTTTGTTTGTTTCCTGCAAGTATACTGATAACCGCAGGCCCACACGATCAAAACGCGGATTCTGTTCCAACCTTTTGCAGGGTTTCACGGTTACACAATGTCGCGAACCGGCGCTACGGAACTTAAGGTTCGTGTGCTAACTTCATTTCCTGAAGATTCTGACAAAAACAAGATTGGAGGTAGCGTGGAATCCAGCCCGCTGATTTCGGCAGGTTTGCCGGTTGCATTGTTCATTATCATGATCGGTATTGGCATGACCCTCACCTTGCGGGATTTCCGCCAGGTTGCGGTATACCCCAAAGGTATGATTGTGGGTACTTTGGCTCAGATTCTGCTGATGCCACTGGTGGCATTCGGGCTGGCCTATCTGTTTGGCGTGTCACCGGCCATTGCCGTTGGCCTGGTGATTATTGCGGCGTGTCCGGGTGGCACCACCTCCAATTTGTTCGTCCTGTTGTCCCGGGGCAATATCGCACTTTCTATCGTGCTGACGGTTTCCGCCAGCCTGATCACCATCATCACGCTGCCATTGTTTACCAACGTGGCGTTGCAGCATTTCATGGGCACGGAAGAAAATATCTCGCTGCCGGTGGGCAAGACCATTGTCATGCTGGTGGTTATCGTTCTGTTGCCGGTCGCCATTGGGATGTTGGTGCGGACGCGCAAGCCTGAACTGGCGCGCAAAGCCGAGAGCCTGGTGAGTATTTTCGGGGGGATCGTACTGGCGGGGCTGATTGTGGCGCTGTTGTACGGTGTCCGGGATCAGATGTGGGACCTGCTCCGGCAGGCCGGGCCCTCCACCATTGCCCTGAATGTGGCCGGGATTATTCTCGGGTTGCTGGTTGGCCGCGTGGCCGGGCTGACCCAGCGAGAGTCCCTGGCCGTGGCGGTAGAGCTCGGCGTCAAAAACGGTACGATCGGGCTGATGGTCACGCTGACGCTGCTCGAATCCAGCGCCATGTCGATTCCCGCCGCCGTTTACGGTGTGCTCATGTTCCCGATAGGTTTTCTGCTGGCGATGTATGGCCGGCGAGTGATTCCTGCCGGCTCGGTCGGCAAGGCTGATTGAAAAATTCTGTACAACATCAGGATCTTACCATTATGAAAACCAAGTTCTTGCTCGACGAAGATCAGATGCCGACGCACTGGTACAACCTGCAGGCCGATTTTCCCGAGCCACTCCCGGAGGTTCTGCACCCGGGAACAAAACAACCGGTGGGTGCGGCAGACCTGGAACCACTGTTTCCGCCATCGCTGATCGAACAGGAAATGACGACAGAGCGGGAGGTGGAGATTCCCGAACCCGTGCGTGATGTCTACCGGATGTGGCGGCCAGCCCCGATGTTCCGGGCGCATCGGCTGGAGAAAGCGCTCGGCACACCGGCCAGGATTTTCTACAAGTATGAGGGCGGCAGCCCGGCCGGCAGTCACAAACCCAATTCGGCCATTCCCCAGGCGTTTTTCAATCGCGAAGCGGGTACACGGCGGCTGACTACCGAAACCGGTGCAGGCCAGTGGGGCACCTCTCTGTCGTTTGCCGGCTCCCTGTTCGATATGGATGTAACCGTCTTCCAAGTTCGGGTGTCCTATAACCAGAAGCCCTATCGCCGGGCGGTGATGGAAACCTACGGTGGCCAATGTGTGGCATCACCCTCTGACCTGACAGAGTTTGGTCGTAAGGTGCTGGCGGAGAATCCGGACCATACCGGCAGCCTGGGTGTGGCCATTTCCGAAGCGGTCGAACTGGCCGTTCAGGACCCGCATACCAAATATGCACTGGGGTCGGTGCTGAACCATGTGTTGTTGCACCAGACGGTGATCGGCCTGGAGTCCATGAAGCAGATGGAAATGGCGGATTGCTGGCCGGATGTCATTGTCGGCTGTACCGGTGGTGGTTCCAACTTTGCCGGCATTGCCTTCCCGTTCATGGGCCATGCGTTGCGAGGGGGAGAGAAGTCACGGATTGTGGCGGTGGAGCCGTCTGCGTGCCCGACGTTGACCCGCGGGAAGTACGCTTACGATTACGGTGATACAGCCCAGATGACGCCGCTGACCAAGATGCACACGCTGGGGGCAGGTTTTACCCCACCGGGTTTCCACGCCGGCGGTCTGCGTTATCACGGCATGGCGCCGATGGTGTCGCACGCAAAGGAGCTGGGGCTGTTCGACGCGGTGTCTTATACCCAGCGCGAGTGTTTTGAGGCAGGCGTGCTGTTCGCCCGGCATGAGGGCATTGTCCCGGCCCCCGAGGCCAACCATGCGGTTAAGGGCGCTATCGATGAGGCCTTGCGTTGCAAGCGTGAAGGCAGGGAAGAAGTGATCCTGTTCAACCTTTGCGGGCACGGCCATTTTGATATGGCGGCCTACACCTCGTACTTCGCCGGAGAATTGAGCGATCACGAGTACAGTGAACAGGAAATGGCCATGGCGTTGTCCGGATTGCCATCCGTCGGCGCCTGACTATTCCCTGAGACCTGGCCGGAACACCGTTCCACCAATCGCACCGATACTCAGTCCGCCTCAGTGGTGTGGGGCGGGCAGTGATGCGCTTCAACGACAGTACCGTCATCCACACTCTCCAGATGCACATCAAAGCCCCATAACCGGTGCACGTGTTTCAGTACCTCGTCGGTTGCGGGGCTCAACGGCACCCGGTCTACCGGTATGTGACGGAGGGTCAGAGACCGGTCACCCCGCACATCCACGCTCCAGACCTGAATGTTCGGCTCGCGATAGCTGAGGTTGTACTGGCGCGCCAGTTTTTCGCGTAGGGTTCGATACCCGGGATCGTCGTGAATTGCGGTGATGGTGTAGTGGTCTTCCTGATCATCGTTCTCGATGGCAAACAGCCTGAGATCACGCATCACTTTCGGTGACAGGAACTGCTGGATAAAGCTTTCATCCTTGAAATTGTGCATGGCGAAATGCAGGGTCTTCAGCCAGTCTGTGCCGGCAATGTCCGGAAACCACTCCCGGTCTTCATCGGTGGGGTGTTCGCAGATCCGTCGAATATCGGTGAAGATGGAAAACCCCAGGGTGTAGGGGTTGAGGCCGGAATACCACGGGCTGTTGAACGGCGGCTGGTAAACCACCGCCGAGTGGCTTTGCAGGAACTCCAGCATGAAGCCATCGTTCACCAGCCCCTTGTCGTACATCCGGTGCAGCAGCGTGTAGTGCCAGAAGGTTGCCCAGCCCTCGTTCATCACCTGGGTCTGGCGTTGTGGGTAGAAGTACTGGGCCAGCTTGCGCACAATGCGCACCAGCTCCCGCTGCCAGGTTTCCAGCAACGGTGCGTTCTTCTCAATAAAGTACAGCAGGTTTTCCTGGGGTTCTTCCGGGTACCGTGGCCGGCGGTGAACCGGGTCGTCATCGCCTTCGGCTCTGGGAATGGTGCGCCACAGGTCGTTGATGCGACGCTGCTCGTAGTCTTCTCGTTCTGTCTGTCGGCGGGCTTCCTCGGCGGCGGAAATCGGTGCAGGGCGTTTGTAGCGGTCAACGCCGTAGTTCATCAGGGCGTGGCAGGAATCGAGTATTTCTTCTACCGCATCTACGCCATGGCGTTCCTCGCACTCGGAGACGTAGTTCCGGGCGAACACAAGATAATCGATGATGGCACTGGCGTCGGTCCAGGTGCGGAACAGATAGTTGCCCTTGAAGAACGAATTGTGGCCATAGCTGGCGTGCGCAATCACCAGCGCCTGCATGGGCAGGGTATTCTCTTCCATCAGATAGGCGATGCAGGGGTTGGAGTTGATGACAATCTCGTAGGCCAGACCCATTTGCCCGCGCTGATAGCCCTTCGAGGTTTGCAGAAACTGCTTGCCGAACGACCAGTGGTGATAGCCCACGGGCATTCCAACGGAGCTGTAGGCGTCCATCATCTGTTCGGCCGTGATCACCTCGATCTGGTTCGGGTAAGTATCCAAACCAAACTCGGCAGCGCACGTGGCAATCTCTTCGTTGTATTTCTGGATCAGCTCAAACGACCACTCCGAGCTGGTGGAAATGGGCGTGCCTGCCCGGGGTTGTTCGTTCTCCGGTGCGTTCGGGCGATCAATCAGGCTACTCATGCCGCTTTCCTCTCGAACAACTGTCTGAAGACCGGGTAAATATCGCCCGGATCGGCAATCTGCTGCATGGCGAAGCACTGAGGGAACTGTTCCATGATTCTCTCGTATTCGTACCAGAGCATCTGATGGTCCTGCGGCGTAATCTCGATGTAAGAGTAGTACTGCACCAGAGGCAGTATCCGCTCGGACAGAATCTTGCCGCAGACCGGCGAGTCGTCGTTCCAGTTATCGCCGTCCGATGCCTGGGCGGCGTAGATGTTCCATTCCGCCGGCGAGTATCGGGCCTCGACAATCCGGTGCATCAGCTTCAGGGCGCTGGAGACAATGGTGCCCCCGGTTTCCCGGCTGTAGAAAAACTCTTCCTCATCCACTTCCTTGGCGCTGGTATGGTGCCGGATAAACACCACCTCGATTTTCTTGTAGTTCTTTTTCAGGAACAGATACAGCAAGATGAAAAAGCGCTTGGCGATGTCCTTGTGCATCTGGGTCATGGAGCCGGACACGTCCATCAGGCAGAACATCACTGCGCTGGTGGCGGGTTTGGGCTGCTTCAGGTGTTGGCGGTAGCGCAGATCGATCTCGTCGATAAACGGAATGCGCTTCACGTTGGCTTTCAGCCGCGCAATTTCCTCTTCCAGAACTTTTATCTGGTCCTCGTGGCTAAAGGCCGGATCAAGCTCTTCCGGGGCACTTTTCAGCGCCTGCAGCTGCTGTTCCAGATCCCGGATCTTTTTCTTGCGTGCTCCGCCGAGCCCCAGCCGGCGGGCATGGGCTCCCCGAAGAGATCGAACCACATCCAGCTTGGCAGGAACGCCCTGGGTGGTGAAGCCGGAGCGAACATAGCTGAACGCTTCTGTGTCTTTCAGTTTTTTCCGGGCCAGGTTGGGTAGCTCCAGATCGTCGAACAGAAAATCGAGGAATTCTTCCTGGGTGATCTGGAACGCGAATTCGTCCATACCCTCGCCGTCGGGACTGGCCTGACCTTGTCCCTGGCCCTGACCACCGCCGCCCTCGGGCTTGGGGATGGTGTCGCCAGCCACCCATTCCTGGTTGCCGGGGTGCACCACCTCGTGTCGGCCCCCCTGGCCATGGTGGAAAATCGGTTCGTCGATATCCCGGGCGGGAATACTTACCTTCTCGCCCCGTTCGATATCGGTGATGGAGCGCTTCTGAACCGCGTCCGACACCGCTTTTTTGATGTGGTGGCGGTACCGGCGCAGGAACCGTTCCCGATTCACTGCGCTCTTGTTCTTGCCGTTCAGTCGCCGGTCAACAATGTGGGTCATTCCCATGGTACTGCTCCCGCTGCCGTTAATGGGATTTCCGAACTCGCAGATACCACTCGGCCAGCAAGCGAACCTGTTTCTCGGTGTACCCGCGGTCAACCATGCGTTCCACAAACTGCTTGTGCTTTTTCTGGTCTTCCTGGCTGGCTTTCGGGTTGAAGGAGATGACCGGCAGCAGATCTTCGGTGTTCGAGAACATCTTCTTCTCGATCACGCTGCGCAGCTTTTCATAGCTAAGCCAGGACGGGTTCTTGCCCCCGTTGTTGGCCCTGGCTCGCAGCACAAAGTTGACCACCTCGTTGCGAAAATCCTTCGGGTTGGAAATGCCCGCCGGTTTCTCGATTTTTTCCAGTTCGTCGTTGATGGAGGAGCGATCCAGAATTTCGCCGGTTTCCGGGTCCCGGAATTCCTGATCCTGAATCCAGAAGTCGGCATAGGTAACGTAGCGGTCGAACAGGTTCTGGCCATATTCGCTGTAGCTTTCCAGGTAGGCGGTCTGGATTTCCTTGCCGATAAACTGAACGTAGTGAGGTGCCAGATATTCCTTGATGAAACGCAGGTATTTTTCCTGCAGCTCCGGCTGGAACTGTTCCTGTTCGATCTGCTTTTCCAGCACGTACAGCAGGTGGACCGGGTTGGCGGCTATCTCGGTGGTGTCGAAGTTGAACACTTTCGATAGGATCTTGAAGGCAAACCGGGTGGAAAGGCCGTCCATGCCTTCCATTACGCCGGCGGTATCCCGGTACTCCTGGATAGATTTGGCCTTGGGGTCGGTGTCTTTGATGCTCTGGCCATCGTAGACCTTCATTTTGGAAAAGATGCTGGAGTTTTCCGGCTCTTTGATCCGGGACAGTACCGAGAACTGCGCCAGCATATCCAGGGTGTCTGGTGCGCAGGGGGCGCCGGACAGGGAGCTGTTCTTGAGCAGTTTCCGGTAGATTTCGATCTCTTCGGTCACCCGCACGCAGTAAGGCACCTTGACGATATATACCCGGTCAAGGAAGGCTTCGTTGTGCTTGTTGTTGCGGAAGGTCTGCCATTCGGATTCGTTGGAGTGGGCCAGAATGACCCCGTCGAAGGGCACCGAGCCCATGCCCTCGGTGGTGTTGTAGTTGCCTTCCTGGGTCGCGGTCAGCAAGGGATGCAGCACTTTGATCGGCGCTTTGAACATCTCCACGAATTCCAGAAGCCCCTGATTGGCTTTGCACAGGCCACCGCTGAAGCTGTAGGCGTCCGGGTCATCCTGGGAGTAATCCTCCAGCATCCGGATGTTCACCTTGCCGACCAGCGCCGAGATGTCCTGGTTGTTGTCGTCGCCAGGCTCGGTTTTGGATACCCCGATCTGATCCAGCACCGAGGGATAGCGTTTAACCACACGGAACTGGCTGATGTCACCCCCGAATTCATGCAGGCGCTTCACGGCCCAGGGCGACATGATGTTCTTCAGGTAACGCACCGGAATGCCGTACTCCTCTTCGAGGATCGGGCCATCCTCGCCAGGATCAAACAGGCCCAGAGGGCTCTCGTTCACCGGTGAGTCTTTGATGGCGTAAAACGGCACCTTCTGCATCAGCGCTTTGAGTTTTTCCGCCAGGGAGGATTTGCCTCCGCCAACGGGGCCAAGCAGGTACAGGATCTGTTTTTTCTCCTCCAGACCCTGGGCGGCGTGCCGGAAAAACGACACGATATTCTCCACGGCGTCTTCCATGCCGTAGAACTCGTCGAATTCCGGGTAACGCTTCATCACCTTGTTGGAAAAGATGCGTGACAGGCGGGGGTCACGGGAGGTATCGATCAGTTCTGGTTCGCCGATGGCAATCAACATCCGCTCGGCGGCCGTGGCGTATGCCGTTGGGTCCTGTTTGCAGATCTCCAGGTATTCCTCAAGGGAGTATTCCTCCTCCTGTGTCTGGTCATACCGGTTTTTGAAGTGCTGCAGAATACTCATAGATAGCCCCTCGCTTACTCGTGCCTGTTATAAAATCACGCAATGTCCCCGTTGCTGTTTCGCCGCCTGTCCCGGCGGGGTTTCTGGTTGCTGGAATGAATGGGATGGTGTTAAGCAGGTATACGTTATCCGGGGTGTTCCGGCCTGCTTATTTTTGAGCTTAGTTCAGACTTGGAGGGTTGGACAGTTGGCTGTCCAATTAGCTTCATTAAATTGTGGTAGGGGGCGGAGAGCCCGGGCTCTCCGCAAAAATCTTACTTCTTGACCAGCGTGAAGACGCTCTCCGAGGCGCCGTTTCTGAGGCCTTTGCGCTTGGCGAACGGGTTGTCCCGGGCCATATCCCGCGTCAGTACCTGAGTGATTTCGTAATCCTCCTGATAAAGTTCGAATACCTCGCTGTCACTGACATTGAAGGGAGGCCCCTTCATTTCCGTGCTGTCATAGTCGAGGGTGATCAGCAGGATTTTCGTACCGTCCGGAATAACCGCCGTCAGGTGGTCCACATAGCTTTTGCGAAGCTCCGGTGGCAAGGCAATCAGCGCGGCCCGGTCGTACACCAGGCGAACGTGCTTGAGGTCATCCGGCGCCAACTGAAAAAAGTCGCCACACCAGAGCTGCAGGTCGTCGTGGCTGAAGGTTGTGAAGGGCTCGCCCGGATGCACCCGGGCTTTCTCCCGGGCTTCCTCGAAAAAGTCTTTGCACGCAATCTCGCTTAATTCCACGCCGATAACCGGATGCCCCCGGTCGTGCAGCCACCACATATCGTGAGCCTTGCCGCACAATGGCACGAGCACTGCCTCAGTACCCTGGCCGGCCAGCTCGGCCCAGTGATCGTGCAGATACTGGTTGACGCTGCCCTCGTGGAAGCCGATTTCGTCTTTTGCCCAGCGTTCGTGCCAGAATTCGTGTTCCATAAATAGCCTCCCTGAATTTGGTCTTTTCCAGCAGTCTACCTTAATCTCTGGGGTCTATGAGTCAGGAGTAAAGTATGAGAGCTGTTTTTCTGGATGCCGCAACACTGGGTGATGATGTGGATCTGAGCCCGATTGAGCAGGTGACCGGCGGGCTTGCCTGTCACCCGCGCACCGCCCCTGAGCAGGTTCTTGAACGGATTCAGGGCTTTGATACGGTGCTGGTCAACAAGGTTTTACTCACGCGGGAACACTTTGAGGCCTGCCCGGAACTGAAAACCATCGCGGTGGTGGCGACCGGGCTCAACAACATCGATCTTGAGGCGGCCAGGGCCCACGACATCAAGGTGATGAATGTCACCCACTATGGCCGCTCCACCGTGGCTCAGCACACCATGGCACTGATTCTGGCGCTCGCGACCCGGTTGCTGGATTACAACCGGGATGCCCGCAATGGCAGCTGGGCCCGGAGTGATATGTTCTGCCTGATGGATCACCCGATCATGGAGCTGGAAGGTAAAACCCTGGGTATTATTGGCTACGGCGATCTGGGCCAGGGCGTGGCCGAGCGGGCCAAAGCGTTTGGCATGAACATCGTCCTCGGCTGCCGGCCCGGCCAAGAGCCCGGCGACGTGGATGGCTACCCGCGAATTCCGCTGGACGAACTGTTGGTGCAGGCCGATGTCCTGTCACTGCACTGCCTGCTGACAGAAGAAACCCGCAACATGATTGGTGCCCGGGAACTGGGTTTGATGAAGTCTTCGGCGTTGCTGATCAACACCAGTCGGGGCGGCTTGGTGGATGAAGCAGCGTTGGCTGACGCCCTGCGCAATGGCGATATCGCTGGAGCCGGCTTTGATGTGCTGACTGAAGAGCCGCCCCGAAAGGGTAACCCGCTGCTGGCGGATGATATCCCCAACCTGATTGTTACCCCACACTCGGCCTGGGCCAGCCGCGAGGCGCGGCAGCGGATTGTGGAGATTACCGCGCGGAATCTGGCGAGCCGGCGTCACAAATAGTGTCGTTCCGGGTTGTTTACTGGCAGTTGCCTGATAAGCTTGAAGAAACGCTGACAAGCAGGATGTTATGTGGCTTCCACCCAGATGAAAGAGCGGCTTCAGGCCGCTGAAGACTGGATACTCTCCAACGCTAACCCGCCGCAAACCTGGCCTTGGACCTGGCTTTATAAAACCGCGCGGTCGGCCTATGCGCTGATCCGCGATGTGATCAGCGGCCAGCTCACTTTGCACGCCATGAGCCTGGTTTACACCACGTTGCTCAGCATCGTGCCGTTGCTGGCTTTGAGCTTCTCGGTGCTGAAGGCCCTTGGCGTACACCAGCGCATGGAGCCTTTCCTGTTTCAGTTTTTCGAGCCGATGGGCCCGCAGGGTGTGGAGGTGGCCGAGCGGATTTTGGGTTTTGTCGATAACATGAAAGTCGGTGTGCTGGGTTCGGTCGGCCTGGCATTGCTGGTGTATACCGTGATTTCCCTGGTGCAGAAGATCGAGCGCTCGTTCAACATGATCTGGCGGGTGCCGGAAATGCGCTCCATGGCCCAGCGGTTCAGCAACTACCTGAGTGTCATCATGGTCGGGCCTTTGCTGATGGTGTCGGCTATCGGCGTGACCGCCACCATTTTCTCCTCGGAAGTGGCCCAGGACCTGATGGCCATCGAGCCGTTTGGGTCGCTGATTGTGCTTGCCAGCCGGTTCACGCCGTTCTTTCTGGTGGTGGGCGCTTTCACCTTTGTCTACATTTTCATTCCCAATACCCGGGTGAAGCTGCGTTACGCCTTTATCGCGGGCCTGGTGGCAGGCGTGTCCTGGCAGGCAGCCGGTATGCTGTTCGCGTCTTTTGTGGCGGGTTCTGCCAAATATGCAGCGATCTATTCCGGTTTTGCTGTTGGTATCATTCTGCTGATCTGGACCTATCTGAACTGGATGATTCTGTTGCTCGGTGCGAGCCTGGCGTTTTATCTGCAGAATCCGGGTTCTGTAGCCAAGCGCCGCAACGTTCAGCAGGCGCCGGAATTGCAGGAGCGTGTGGGGCTGGCCCTGATGTGGATGGTTGCTCAGCCGTTCAGCCGTGGCGAGCCCGCCCCCCAGCAGGAGTCGCTGGAGCAGCAGTTACGGATTCCCGGCGAAGTGACCCGCAGTATCAGTGACAAACTGATTCGGGCCGGTTTGCTGAATCTTGCAGGCCGTGATGGTGATCAGCTGGTGCCCGGGCGCTCGTTAAACCTGATTACCATAGGGAGCGTGCTTCGGGCGGTCAGAAACGATGAGGATCGCGTGGTGAATCGCCTGCCAACCGGTGCCTTGCCGAAAGCCCTCGTCGACCTGGTTCCGGCCAGTGACGACGTCAGTTTCGCCAGTCTGCTGGGGGGCGATGCGGGCGCGGCAACCGATGGCGGGCGAGGAACGTGAATCACCCGTTCACTTGAGAGGATTTGCCGTCCTGAAGCATCCTGAGCAGTGCCGTCCGCACCCGGCCCAGTTGCTCGGGAGAGAGGTGGACGATTTCCAGCAGGTGCTCTTCCGGGAGGTTTCTCTGGCGGGCATGGCGTAGTACTTCGCGGGTGCCCAGCAGCAAACCGTCCGTCAGCGCCGTGTGCGCCTGCCTGGGGGCTGGTCGTTCTGCCGACAGTAACCAGGCGTGGTACTTGGGCGGCAGGTTCCAGATGTTGGCCAGCAGCTGGCATGTCGTCCACTGGTAGCGGGAGAGTGCGGTTTTCAACAGGGCCGGCGAGGGCTCACTGCCGGAGCCATGGGTACGGCAGATACGCCCGAGTTCCCGGCGGAGGGTAATGTACGCCAGCGCCGGCAGCAGCCCGGCCATAAAGTGGGCGCTGGTATCGTCTTTGTGAATTCCGGCAATCATCTCGGCGGCCCGGGCGCAGGTGAGGCCCCAGCGCCAGGCCCGTTGCGCAAAGAGCGCCTCACGGCTATTGCGGGCGGCCATCATGGGGCGCATGACAGCTGCGGCAATCACGTTACGAATACCGTCTACCCCCAGAACGAACACCGCCTGGTCCACCGTTTCGATAACGTGGTCGCTGAGACGGAAGTAGGGGCTGTTGGCGATTTGCAGCAACTGGTCGGTCAGTGACGGGTCGTCCAGAATGATGCGGGTGAGTTCTTTGCGGTCCGTGGCCTCGTTGGATAAAGCCCGCATCAGCATTGGCAGGCTGCCGGGTTTTCTGGGGAGCTCTTCCATCTCGCTGAGATTCAGGCGTCGTTCCAGCTCGGCCAGCTCCTTCTGGTCGCCGTCGGTAAACCGACGAAGCCGGGTGGGGGCTGCGTCCAGTAGCCAGCTGAACAGGTGCTCCTCGAGCTGGCCGACAATCTCGCGTTCTGCCCCGCTCGACTCTGTTTGTGCGGCTGCGCCGGCAGGATTCAAAAGCCGGGTTTCAGAGGCAGCCCGGGGTGGGGCCGAGTTGGCGCTGAACAGGCTTGCTATCCAGGAAAAAAAGCCCGGCATTCCGTGCCTCCGAGTAGTGTGTATAGAAAGTCGACTGGTGCCACGGGCAGTATAGTAGCGTTATGCAACCCTGCACAGCCCTGACGATTATCAGAAAAAGGCCTCGCCGAAGACGAAAACCAGTTGGCAAATACCGGCCACCATACCCAGGAAGGCGCCCACAAGGATCAGCTTGATTTCATCCTCCTGGAAGCAGGGCCTCAGCAGGTCCTGAAACTCCTCCGAGGACAGCGCGTTCATCCGTTCTACCATAATGGACTCCACCGCACGTGCCCGGTCCCGTTCGAAGACGGGGTTGTTGAACGAGCTTTGGGAAATCTCAATGGCTTTCTCACCTACCTGGTTTTTCAGCGTGGCAAAACCGGTGGGGCCAAAGGCCATCTGGGTCAGGGCTTTACCCATGCCCGCAGTCTCGTCAACCAGCGGTTTGATGTGCTTCTTGACCATGTTGCGGGCGCGTTCGCCTTTGGGGCCATCCATAATGCCGTTGATAATGTTGCCAACGGTCAGGATTTCGTGCGTCACGATATGGCAGAAGGATTCCGCCACTTCCGGTTGGCGCTTCAGGAACAGGCCCTGAATGCGAAGCGGGCCGACTCTGTGTTCATGCAGGGGGCGGAAGATCACGTTCAGGGCAATCCAGTTGGTGGCCCAGCCCACCAGCAGGCCAAACAGGGGCAACACCCAGATAGCCGGGTACAGGTACCAGACGCCCATCTGAATAAGGCCGAACAGAAAACCGAAGTACAGGCCGGAATTAATGATAAATCGGAACTCCACATTGCCGCACTCAAGGAAGATCCGGTTGAGCAGTTTTTTGTCACGGGCCAGGCGTTCGATCACCATGCCTTTGATATCGAGCAGATCTTCGATGTTGTCCGAAATATCTTCCACCAGATTGTCCACCAGCTGGGGCGTGGACTTGCGTACCCGGTCATAGACCATTTTGCGGGCCGAGGCCGGCAGGTTCTCCCAGAACGTAGGGTACTCACGCAGCATCAGTTCATCGACATACTCTTCAACTCTGGGGTCGACGCTGTAGATGATGTGGGCGGCAAGGACTTTGGGGTCAATCTGCTCAAAGATTTCCTGAACGGTACCGATTTTGGCAATGGTCGCATCGACGCTTTTGGCGGCCATTTTCCGGGCTTTGGAAGGAATAATGCCCTGCCAGCCCAGCAGGGGGGGCTTACCGATAAACTCCAGGGGATAGAACGTCATCTTGATGGCGAGCCAATTGGTGGTCCAGCCGATGAGGGCGGCAATCACGGGGATGCTGAGGTATTGCCAAAATTCCGGATTGGTCAGTAGGTTTGTCATCCATGGCTCCGCAGGGTTTTGGAAAGCCCTACCGCAACCGGCTGCTCGTGTGTCGGTGGTAGCTTCGGGCTTTTTTGTCAGACAAGAATAATGTTGATCGCCCCCGAGTCTGTCAATGACTGGGATGCCAGTACGTGACGCCATGAATAGTCACCCGACTGTCTCAGGTGCCGATATCCCCCCAGAGCCACTGGCACAGGGCAATGGCGGCAACCGGTGCGGTTTCGGTGCGCAGCACCCGGGGGCCCAGGGCTACCGGCAGGAAGCCGTGGCTCTCGGCCAAAGCGATTTCCCCGGCACTCAGGCCGCCCTCGGGGCCGATCATCAGGGCGACGCCCGATGGCTTTTTAAGGGTGTTCAGGGAGTGTTCGGTGCGGTGGTGTAGCACCAGGCGCAGGTCGAAGGCCTGTGCGTAGTCGAGCCACTGCTGCACGGTCATGACCGGCTGTATTTCAGGAACCCTGGCGCGGCCGCACTGTTCGGCCGCGCTGATGGCAACCTGTTGCCAGTGGCGCAGGCGCTTGTCTTCCCGGTCGCCTTTAAGCTTGACGTCGCAGCGCTCGGTGGTCAAAGGAACGATGTCGGTCACGCCCATTTCCACCGCTTTCTGGACGGCGTAGTCCATGCGGTCTCCTTTGGACAGGGTCTGTGCCAGAACCACTCTGAGGGACGATTCCGTGTGGTTGTCAGTCGCGCCGGTAACTTCCACTTCTACGTGCTTTTTGCCCGCCTCGGTGATCGCGGCCAGGTAGTCCTGCCCGTCACCATTGAAGAGCCGGAGCTCCTGGCCCGCCTGCATACGCAAAACACGGCCTACATGGTTGGCGGCGTTGTCGTCCAGCGAGCACAGGCTTCCGACAGCCAGCGGGCTGTCGGTGTAAATCCGGGGGATTCTCATGGGTGGTGCTCTCAGTCCTTGACCGCGATTTCGATGCCTTCGGTGGCCACCTGGCCCAGGTGCCGGATCTGTTCTTCGGTGATGACGTAAGGTGGCATGAAGTACACAACGTTGCCAAGCGGTCGCAGCAGGGCCTGCCGGGTCAGTGAGTGCTTGTATACCTTGATGCCGCGACGTTCCTGCCACGGAAACGGCGTTTTGCTGGCCTTGTCTTTGACCATTTCAACCGCCAGTGTCATGCCGTGCTGGCGAATATCCCCAACGTTTGGATGGTCAGCCAGATGGGCCACCGATTCCCCCATGCAGCGCGCCAGTTGGCGATTGTTTGCAATGACGTTTTCATCGCGGAAAATGTCCAGCGTTGCCAGCGCGACGGCGCAGCCGATGGGGTTGCCCGTGTAGCTGTGGCTGTGCAGGAAGGCCCGCATGGTTTCATAGTCGTCGTAGAAAGCGTCGTAGACATCATCGGTCGTGAGCACCACAGACAGCGGCAAATAGCCGGCGGTCAGCCCTTTGGACAGACACATGAAGTCCGGAGTGATGCCGGATTGCTCGCAGGCAAACAGGGTGCCGGTGCGGCCAAAGCCGACCGCGATTTCGTCGGCAATCAGGTGCACGCCGTAGCGGTCGCAGGCTTCCCGCAGTTTGGTGTGGTAAATGGGATGGTGCATACGCATACCACCGGCGCACTGAATCAGCGGCTCCACCACCACGGCGCAGATTTCGTCGTGCTTTTCGGCCAGCAGTGCGTCCATGGCCTCGAACTGGCGGAGCGCGTATTCTTCATCCGTCTCGCCAGCTTCCTTGTTAAAGGCATCTGGCGATGGTGCGGTGAGCACTTCCATCAGCAGCGGCTGGTAGGTGTCTTTGTATAGCGCGACATCCCCCAAAGCCAGAGCGCCCAGCGTCTCGCCATGGTAACTGTTGCTGAGGTTGACGAAATTTTTCTTGGCCGGCTTGCCGTGGTTTTTCCAGTAGTGGTAGCTCATTTTCAGGGCGGCTTCGATGGCCGATGAGCCGTTGTCTGCGTAGAAACACTTGTTCAGCCCCTCGGGGGTCACTTCAATCAGCCGCTCTGACAGGTTCACGACCGGCTCGTGGCTGAACCCGGCCAGGATGACGTGTTCCAGCTGGCCAATCTGTTCCTGAATGGCAGAGTTGATGCGGGGGTTGGCGTGACCAAACAGGTTCACCCACCAGGAGCTGACGGCATCGATGTAACGGTTGCTCTCGAAGTCTTCCAGCCATACGCCTTCGCCCCGTTTGATGGGGATCAGGGGCAGGGATTCGTGATCTTTCATCTGGGTGCACGGATGCCACACGGATTTGAGATCCCGTGCGACCAGATCGGCATTGCGCATTTTTCTCTCCTGTCAGCTGTCCGGCCATTTCCGGGGGCGTCAAAACCCTCCCATGATACTTGTCAGAGCGATGCCTTAACAGCGTCCAGAGTGTGAACTGGTCGCGCTGGCCTGCTTGCCATGGTGGCGTGCCCGTCTGGCCAATGTGGCCGGCTGCGCCTGCCGTAACAATACGCCCCGAATAACAATCGGAGATAGCTAATGGAACTCAATCTGGAACATCCCTACGAGCGCGGGCTTGAACAGGTGATCGAGCGGTTTTTCGACGAGACCCACATCCGTCGTAAAAATGACCAGCTGGGGGCCCGGAATCTCGAGGTGACGGAGCTGAAGAAAGACGAGGCCGCCGCCAAGCTGGTCATTGAGCGGGAGATGCAGGCTTCAGCGCCGGTGCCTGGTGTGCTGTCCGGTTTTCACCGGGAGTGGAATCGGGTGCGCCAGGAGGAGCACTGGTTCCGGAAAGACGATAACGAGTGGCACTGCGAGTTTCGGGTTCGCATCGAGGGTGTTCCGGCGCGGATAAAAGGCGTTATGCGGCTGTTGGGCAATGGTGAGCGGTGTATCAACTACGTGAATCTGTCGGTGTTATGTGACGTGCCGTTTCTGGGGAGGAAAATTGCGAAATTTCTGGCGGATGACTCCCACGCCAAGATTGAGCGTGAGTATGCTGTCATCCGCCAGTTGCTCTGAGTGCGAGTTTTAATGAGCCAGTACCCGGGATAGAAATGCCTGGGTGCGCTCATTCTGGGGGTTATCGAAGACGTCGTCCGGTTTGCCTTCCTCGACAATCTGGCCTTCGTGAATGTAGATCACCCGGTCGGCCACTTCGCGGGCAAAGCCCATTTCGTGGGTGACCACCATCATGGTCATACCTTCCCTGGCCAGCTCGCGCATGACATCCAACACTTCACCGATCATTTCCGGATCCAGTGCCGAGGTGGGCTCATCAAACAGCATGAGCCTTGGCTCCATGGCCAGGGCTCGGGCAATGGCCACCCGCTGCTGCTGGCCGCCGGAAAGCTGGCTGGGGTACTTGTCGGCCTGGTTGCCGATGCCTACGCGTTCCAGCAGGCGTTCGGCGGTCGCGTTGGCAACCACCTCCGGAGCCCTTTTTACCTTGGTAGGAGCCAGCATGATGTTCTTCTTCACGGTGAGGTGAGGGAACAGGTTGAACTGCTGGAACACCATGCCCACTTCTTTACGGATCTCCGTCAGCGCTTTCTGGTTACCGCCTTTGGGGGCCAGTGGCTGTTTATCGACTTCCAGGGTGCCAGACTCGTATTCTTCCAGCCCGTTGACGCAGCGGATGAGTGTGGACTTGCCTGAGCCGCTGGCGCCGATAATCACCACAACCTCGCCCTGCTCGACAGTAAGGTCAATGTTCTTCAGGACATGCAGTTTGCCGAAGTATTTGTTCATGCCCTTCATTTTTACGATTTGTGTCATGCTCGGGCTCCTCAGGCAGACGCAACGCCGCGACGTTCAAGCAGTCGCAGAATCAGGGATAAAGACAGCGTAATTGCCAGATACATGAGCGCGACCACGAAATAGACCTCGAAGGCCGTAAACGTGTTGGCTATGTAGACCTGGCCCTGTCGAACCAGTTCGCCCACGCCGATGACCGAGAACAATGAGGTATCCTTGATACTGACAATTGCCTGGTTGCCCAGAGGCGGAATCATTCGACGAAAGGCCTGTGGCCAGATAATGGTCCAGAAGGTTTGTGGGCGCGACAAGCCCAGCGATAAACCGGCTTCGGTCTGGCCTTTATCAATGGACTGGACGCCACCGCGGACGACTTCCGAGATGTAAGCGCCGGAGTTCAGCGCAATCGCGGCGATCCCCGCCGTTAATGGGTCGATAGGGCCGCCGATCAGGTCGGGCAGACCGTAGAAGATAAACAGCACTTGCACCAGAATGGGCGTGCCGCGAAAAATTTCGATGTAGGCAGTTGCCGGCCAGCGCATCGCCCGATGCTTGTTGATGCTGAGCAGGCCGAACACAATGCCCAGAATAAAACCGATGGCCAGGCCACCGAAGGAGATCATCAGGGTATAGGGAATACCCTTGGCCAGGTAGGGAATGGAATTGATGGCCGCCTGCCAGTCAAACTGAAACTGGAATTCCACAGTGTATTTCTCCGTTGGGTTGGGAGGAATCAACCGGGGCATTGTGTGCCCCGGCCGGTTCGAGTGGCGGGTTACTTACCTTCAGGCATCGGGCCGAACCATTTTTCGTAAATGGTTTTATAGGTGCCGTCTTCCATAATGTCTGCCAGGGCCTCGTTGACCGGGCCAACCCATTTGCTGCCGTTTTTCAGGGCGATGCCGTACTGCTGGCCTTCATACAGAGGGCCGACGGTTTTGACGCGGCCTTTGCCTTTGGTGCTGGCAAAGTAGCCTACGTTGGGGGCATCGTAGAACACTGCATCGACCGCACCGGACATCAGCGCCATGTACATATCGGAGCTGCCAGGGTAGGGCGTGACGCCGTCGTTCTCATTCAGGCTCTTGGTAAGAAAGTCATAGCTGGTGCTGCCGATTTTGGTGCCTACCTTCATACCTTCGAGGTCAGACATTTCATCGACTTCGTCGTTGTTCTGGCTGACCAGGATGCGCAGGCCGGAATCGTAGTACGGATCGGAGAAGTCGACGATTTCCTCACGTGCTTCGGTAATGGTGATGCCGGCAATGGCGATATCCACGTTACCGGTTTGCAGGGCAGGGATAATGCCGTTGAAATCCATGGTGTTCAGGTCGATTTCAAAGCCGGCGCGGTCGGCGACCTCGCGGATGATCTCCATGTCGAAACCGATCATTTCACCGGTTTCCTGATCCATCATTTCAAAAGGAACGAAGCTGGGGTCTGTTACCACCCTCAGGGTTTCTGCCGTCACGGATGTTGCGGCTACCGACAGTGCCACACCGGCGCCCAGTGTTTTCAACCATTTGGTGCTCATGCTTTCTCCTTTCTGTTTTTATGCTCCGGATGCCGGTTACGGCAGTCTGAGTGCACGAAATCTTCGTGCATTCACAAGAGCGTTTACGGGGATGCATCAGCGACAGTTTAGACCAAGACGACAGGAATTTCAGGAAATCAGGTGTTTATGAAATACGAGAGGAGCTGGCGCTCCTCTCGTTCATGGCTCAAAAGGCGATT
Organism: Marinobacter sp. VGCF2001; assembly: GCF_049943275.1. NCBI lineage: Bacteria > Pseudomonadati > Pseudomonadota > Gammaproteobacteria > Pseudomonadales > Marinobacteraceae > Marinobacter > Marinobacter sp. VGCF2001. The sequence continues at coordinate 9,238 of NZ_JBNFVX010000014.1, read as the reverse complement.
TTTTCACGATCACCAATGCCCAGGTTTTTCCAGATCGAGAGACTGGGCTCCGCCTGGTTCAGGGTATAGAAATGCAGGCCTGGCGCGCCTGCCTTCAGCAGTTTCTCGCACATATCGGTGACGACATCTTCACCGAATTTGCGAATGCTGTCGGTGTCATCGCCATAAGCCTCCAGCTGTTTGCGAATCCAGCGAGGAATCTCGGCCCCGCACATATCGGAGAACCGCACCAGACTGGAGAAGTTGACGATGGGCATAATGCCCGGCACCACCGGAATGGTGACACCCATCTGCTCCAGCCGGTCGATGAAGTAGAAGTAGCTGTCGGCATTGAAAAAATACTGCGTGATGGCGCTGCTGGCGCCGGCCTGTACTTTTCGTGCGAAGTTCTTCAGATCTTCTTCGGCGTTACGGGCTTGCGGGTGAAACTCCGGGTAGGCCGCCACTTCAAGATTGAAGTGGTCGCCACTGTGTTCCCGGATGAATTCCACCAGCTCATTGGCATACCGTAATTCGCCGGACGCGCCCATGCCCGAGGGCAGATCGCCCCGCAGGGCGACGATCCGGTTGATGCCATTCTCCCGATACAGATCCAGCAGCTCACCAATTTCCTGGCGGGTACCACCCACGCAGGACAGGTGGGGGGCTGTGGATATGCCCTGTTTGTGCAGGTTCAGCACGGTTTCAATGGTGCGGTCCCGGGTTGAACCACCGGCTCCGAAGGTGACCGAGAAAAAATCCGGATTCACCTCGGCCAGCCGGTTACGAACCGCTTGCAGCTTCTCCTTGCCCAGGTCGGTCTTGGGCGGGAAAAACTCGAAGCTGAAGCGGCGTTTAAACTGCTTTTGCGATTCCATGCTCGTATCCGATCAGTACCTGTAGCTTTCCGGCTTGTACGGGCCTTCAACCGGTACACCGATGTATTTCGCCTGGTCCGGCGTCATCTTGGTGATCACGCCACCAAAACCTTCCACCATGGCCCGGGCGACTTCCTCATCCAGCTGTTTAGGCAGCACCTGCACGTAAACACCTTTGCTTTTGGAGTCCTCGGGAAGGTCGGCAAACTTGCGCTCGAACAGGTACATCTGGGCCAGTACCTGGTTGGCAAACGAGCCATCCATGATCCGGGACGGGTGACCGGTGGCGTTACCCAGGTTCACCAGGCGGCCTTCGGACAGCAGGATCAGATGATCGTTGGCCGCTTTGTCACGGTAGATCACGTGAACCTGGGGTTTGACCTCGTCCCACTCCCAGTTCTTGCGCATATAGGCGGTATCAATCTCGTTGTCGAAGTGGCCGATGTTGCACACCACCGCACCGTTTTTAAGCGCCTTCAGCATATTGGCGTCACACACGTTCACGTTGCCGGTGGTGGTCACCAGCAGATCGGTGGTGGCCAGCAGTTCGGTGTTGATGCCTTGCTCGGTGCCGGTGTTCACGCCGTCGATGTACGGGGACACCACTTCGAAGCCGTCCATGCACGCCTGCATGGCGCAGATGGGGTCAGCTTCGGTGACCTTCACAATCATGCCTTCCTGACGCAGGGACAGGGCGGAGCCTTTGCCTACGTCACCGTAGCCGATCACCAGCGCTTTCTTGCCGGACAGCAGGTGGTCGGTGGCACGCTTGACGGCATCGTTCAGGCTGTGGCGGCAGCCATACTTGTTGTCGTTCTTGGACTTGGTCACCGAGTCATTCACGTTGATGGCCGGAATCTTCAGAGTGCCGTCCCGCAGCATTTCCTGCAGACGGTGAACGCCGGTGGTGGTTTCTTCAGTCACGCCATGCACGTTGTTGATGATTTCCGGGTATTCGTTATGCAGCAGTTCGGTCAGATCGCCGCCATCGTCCAGGATCATGTTCGGCTGCCAGCCGTCCACGTCGGCACCCACGGTTTTGTGCAGGCACCACTCGTATTCCTCGTCGGTTTCGCCTTTCCAGGCAAAGACCGGGATACCCTGGGCCGCGATCGCTGCAGCCGCCTGGTCCTGGGTTGAGAAGATGTTGCACGAAGACCAGCGCACATCGGCACCCAGTTCCACCAGCGTCTCGATCAGCACGGCAGTCTGTATGGTCATGTGGATGCAGCCCATGATGTTCGCGCCTTTCAGCGGCTGCTCCGCTTTGTACTTTTCGCGAAGCTTGATCAGCGCGGGCATTTCGCCTTCGGCAATCTTGATTTCCTTGCGGCCCCAGTCTGCGAGGGTGATGTCGCGAACTTTGTAGTCCTGGAAATCGTTCAGTTTTTCAGCCGGAGTGCTCATGTATTTCTCCTGTCAGTTTGGTTTGGGCTTATCCGATGGCAATGGATACGCCCACGAATTCCGAATGGCCTATCAGATACCGGCAGCGTCTTTGAGGGCGTCTGCACGATCGGTTTTTTCCCACGGGAACGCAGTGAAGGTTTTGCCACCGACGGTCATCTCGTGAGGGTCGCGGCCAAAGTGGCCGTAAGCTGCTGTCGCCCGGTACATCGGGTGCAGCAGGTCCAGCATATTGGTGATGGCATAGGGGCGCAGGTCGAAGTGCGCGCGTACCAGGTCGATGATCTTGTCGTCGCTGATCTTGCCGGTACCGAAGGTGTTCAAAGAAATGGAGGTCGGTTGCGCGACACCGATGGCGTAGGACACCTGAATCTCGCACTTCTCTGCCAGGCCAGCGGCAACAATGTTCTTGGCTACGTAGCGGCCGGCGTACGCGGCGGAACGGTCCACCTTGGACGGGTCTTTGCCGGAGAACGCACCGCCACCGTGGCGTGCCATGCCGCCGTAAGTGTCTACGATGATTTTGCGGCCGGTCAGGCCACAGTCGCCTACGGGGCCGCCGATCACAAATTTGCCGGTCGGGTTAATGTGGAACTGGGTGTCTTTGTGCAGCAGCTCCGCCGGAAGCGTGTGTTTGACGATAAGCTCCATGACAGCTTCTTTCAGGTCGGCCTGGCTGACATCCGGATCGTGCTGGGTCGAGAGCACGATGGCGTCAATGCCGGCCACCTTGCCGTTTTCGTATCGGCAGGTCACCTGACTCTTCGCATCCGGGCGCAGCCAGGGCAGCAGGCCGCTGTTCCGGGCCTCAGCCTGGCGCTGAACCAGTCGGTGAGAGAACGTGATGGGGGCCGGCATCAGAACGTCGGTTTCGTTACTGGCATAACCGAACATCAACCCCTGGTCGCCCGCGCCCTGGTCTTCAGGCTTCTGTCGATCCACGCCCTGGGCGATGTCCACAGACTGTTTGCCAATGATGTTGATCACACCACAGGTGTCGCCATCGAAGCCCACTTCGGAGGAGGTATAGCCGATGTCTTTGATCACACCCCGAACGAGGTCTTCAAGATCGACCCAGGCGCTGGTGGTGACTTCGCCACCAACGATGGCAACACCGGTTTTGACCATGGTCTCGCAGGCCACACGGGCGTGCGGATCTTTAGTGAGAATCGCATCCAGCACTGCATCGGAGATCTGGTCGGCCAGCTTGTCCGGATGGCCTTCGGACACCGATTCAGAGGTGAAAATATTGTAGTCAGACATAGGTGTGCTCCTCTTGAGCGATTACAAATTCGTACCGGCCCCGTCCTGGAAGACCTGCCGGATGCCTTTGGTTTTTATTAGGGGCATACGTACAACTACCTACGCCCATATCAAAAAGTTTTGATATTCGTGCTGCCGTTCGGAATTACGCTGCTTCAGCGCTTTTCCAGAATTCTCTGACCTGTACCTGGAAGCCGTTGCGCAGGCCGATAAACAGTTGTTCGCCGGCGGTCAGACCAGCTTCGCTGGCCCAGGCGGTCAGCTCCTCGGGCTCGAAGCCCAGCCACAAGTCACCACAATTTGCCTTGGCCCAGTCCTGATCGTGGCTGCACAAGTCGCTGACAATCAGGCATCCGCCGCTATTCATCAGTGCTGCCGCATCCAGGAAAATATCGGCCGGGCTGGGCACATGATGCAGCACCATGTTCGCCACAATCAGGTCAAAAGCATCGCCCCGGGCCAGCAAGGTGTCGGTTACACCTTCAATCAGGTCGACGTTGTTCAGACGCTCATCAATGCAGGTGCGCGTGGCTTTGGCGAGCATATCTTTACTGTTGTCCAGGCCGACAACGTGCCCGAATAATTCCGACAGCACCGGCAGGAACCCGCCTTCGCCGGGGCCGATTTCCAGAACTCCCTGCCATGACTGGCGGGCGGCCCGTTTGCGGATGAGTTCCGCCGTGGGCTCGGCATACAGGTCAAAGGCCGCAATCAACTCCTGCTGCTCCCTGAACTGCTCGGAATGGCGGGAGAAAAAGGCCTGGGACTGCGCCGCCCGCTGCGCCCGGACAGCTTCAATTTTTTCTTGCAGCGCTCGTGGCAGGTTGACTCTGTCTACCGTTTCAAAAATCTGCCGGATGGCCTGGTCGGCCAGCTTGTCGCTGTCCAGATTCAGCGGGCGCCGATAAAAGATGGCATTGCCCTCACGCTGGGGTTCTACCAGGCCGGCTTTATGCATCACCTTCAGGTGATGGCTCATGCCGGATTGGCGCATATCAAACATCTGGCTCAGCTCTAGCACTCCGAACGTGTCCCGGCGCAGTACCCGTAAAATCTCCAGCCGCAGCGGATCTCCGCTCGCTTTGAAGACCGGTGCCAGCGCTTCCACAGAGGGCAGCTCGTTTGAATGTGCATTTAGTGAACTCATGGAGCAGGAGTGTAGGGGGGTTCGGTTGGTTGATCAATAGCCATATCAAAATTTTTTGATATAGTTTTATGACTTCTGTGAAATCAGTCAGTTTCGACGTTTTGTGCCTCCGCCATCGGAAAACCACTACATCTGGATTTGCCCCGGCGTACCCTAATCGGCGAAAATACGCGCCTTCTTTTTGAGCAGTTTTTGCAGCTTGAAGTCTTTTCCTGAAAAACACTGGAGAATTGTCAATGCCGTCCCGTAAAGATCTCGCCAACGCCATTCGCGCGCTGAGCATGGATGCGGTTCAGAAAGCCAAGTCCGGCCACCCGGGTGCGCCCATGGGTATGGCGGATATCGCCGAGGTGTTGTGGAACGATTACCTCAGCCACAACCCGGCCAACCCCCAGTGGGCCAACCGTGACCGCTTCGTGCTGTCTAACGGCCATGGCTCCATGTTGCAGTACTCCCTGCTGCATCTGAGCGGGTACGACGTAAGCATTGACGACATCAAGAATTTCCGCCAGCTGCACTCCAGGACCCCGGGGCATCCGGAGTACGGTTACACGCCGGGCATCGAAACCACCACCGGCCCGCTGGGGCAGGGCATTGCCAACGCCGTTGGTTTCGCCGTTGCGGAAAAGGCCCTCGCCGACCAGTTCAATCGTCCGGGACATGACATTGTCGATCACTACACCTATGCCTTCCTGGGTGACGGTTGCCTGATGGAGGGTATTTCCCACGAGGTTGCCTCTCTGGCGGGCACCCTGGGCCTGGGCAAGCTGGTGTTCTTCTACGATGACAATGGTATCTCCATTGATGGGGAAGTCGACGGCTGGTTCACCGACGACACACCCCGGCGCTTTGAGTCCTATGGCTGGCAGGTGATCCCCAACGTCGACGGTCATGATTCTGACGCCATCCGCGCGGCCATCGAAGCCGCCCGTGCAAACACTGCACAGCCCACCATCATTTGCTGCAAAACGGTTATTGGCTTCGGTTCTCCCAACAAGCAGGGCAAAGAAGACTGCCACGGCGCGCCGCTGGGTGAGGATGAAATTACCCTGACCCGCGAAGCTCTGGGCTGGCAGCATGGTCCGTTTGAAGTGCCAACTGAAATCTACGCGGCCTGGGATGGCAAAGAAAAAGGCGGTGCCGCCGAGAGTGCGTGGAACGAAAAGTTTGCGGCCTATGAACAAGCCGAGCCGGAACTGGCAGCGGAGTTCAAGCGGCGCATGGCGGGTGACCTGCCGGCCGACTTCGCCGAAAAAGCTCAGGCTTACATCCAGGAATGCCAAGACAAGGGCGAGACCGTTGCTTCACGCAAAGCGTCTCAGAATTCTTTGAACGCCTATGGCCCGCTGCTGCCGGAATTGATGGGCGGTTCGGCCGACCTGGCTGGCTCCAACCTCACCATCTGGTCTGGCTGTAAAGGCCTGACCAAAGAAGACGCGTCCGGCAACTACATCTATTACGGTGTACGTGAATTCGGCATGGCGGCGATCATGAACGGCATCGCCCTGCACGGTGGTTTCGTACCCTACGGCGCGACCTTCCTGATCTTCATGGAATACTGCCGGAATGCCGTGCGCATGGCGGCGCTGATGAAGCAGCGCTCCATCTTTGTCTTCACCCATGATTCCATCGGCCTGGGCGAAGATGGTCCGACCCACCAGCCTGTCGAGCAGCTGGCCAGCCTGCGCACCACGCCGAACATGAGCACCTGGCGCCCGGCGGACACAGTGGAATCTGCGGTGGCCTGGAAGGCGGCGTTGGAGCGTAAAGACGGGCCGACGGCCATGGTCTTCTCCCGCCAGGGTCTGCCGCACCAGCAGCGTGATACCGAACAACTGGCTAACGTAGCCAAGGGTGGTTACATCCTGTCTGACAGCGAAGGCACGCCGGAGTTGATCCTGATTTCCACCGGTGGCGAAATCGGTCTGGCCCAGGACGCTGCGGCCAAGCTGCGTGAACAGGGCAAAGCCGTGCGCGTGGTGTCCATGCCGTCTACCGATGTGTTTGATACCCAGAGTGCAGCCTACAAGCAGCAGGTACTGCCGCTGGAAGTGACCAACCGGATTGCTATCGAAGCGAGCATCGCCGACTACTGGTACAAGTACGTGGGCCTGGATGGCCGTATCGTGGGTATGACTACCTTTGGTGAGTCGGCCCCGGCCGGTGACCTGTTCAAGGAGTTCGGCTTCACCGTCGACAACATCCTTGAAGTTGCCAACGAACTGCTGGACGCCTGATGACCAACTCAACGCCGTTTCGCATCGCCATCAACGGTTACGGGCGCATTGGCCAGTGCGTGTTGAGGGCACTTTATGAAAACGGCTATCGCGACCACCTTCAGGTAGTCGCGATAAACGAGTTGTCGGATATCGACACCATCGCCCATCTCACCAAATACGATTCCACTCATGGGCGGTTTCACGGTGAGGTGGCGGTTGATGGCGACCATCTGGTGGTTAATGGCGATCGCATTCGCGTGTTGCGCCATCCAGACCCGGTCGAACTGCCCTGGCGGTTGCTTGATGTAGATCTGGTGCTGGAATGTTCCGGCGCCTATTCCGACCGGACTACGGCCGGGAAACACATTGAAGCCGGCGCCCAGCGTTTGCTGTTCTCGCAACCGGGCGATCCGGATGTCGACCGCACCGTGGTTTTCGGCATTAACGACGGGGACCTGGATCGCCAGGACAGGATTGTGGCAGCGGGCTCCTGCACCACCAATTGCCTGGTGCCGGTTATTAAAGTGCTGGATGATGCCTTTGGCGTGGAGCAGGGCAGCACCACCACAATTCACGCGGCCATGAACGATCAGCCAGTGATCGACGCGTACCACCATCAGGACTTGCGCCGCACCCGCAGTGCGCTGCACAACATCGTGCCGGTCGACACCGGTCTGGCGCGGGGCATCGAGCGTTTGTTACCGCACATGGAAGGCCGGTTCAGCTCGGTTGCCATGCGCGTTCCTACCTTGAACGTCTCTGCGATCGATATGGTGGTGAACGTGCGCACGGCCACCGACATTGCCGCCGTCAATGAAGTCCTGAGCGGAGCCGCCAAAGGCCCGCTCTCGGGTATTCTGGGGTACACCGACGAGCTGCTCGCCAGCTCCGACTTCAACCACGACTCCCATTCCGGTGTTGTGGATGGGGGGCAGACCCGGGTAACCGGTGGCACCATGGTAAAAGTTTTGTGCTGGTTTGATAACGAGTGGGGCTTTGCCAACCGAATGCTGGACGTCAGCAGAACCTGGTTGAGCAAGGCCTGACAGAATGCAGGGAATCCGGCCCGCCGGAGCGGATTCCCGCCAAGTTTGATCCTGAACCCATAACTACGGAACCTGATTATGGCCATCAAAAAAATGACTGACCTGAACCTTGCCGGCAAGCGGGTTCTGATTCGTGAAGACCTGAACGTACCGGTCAAAGACGGCAAAGTCTCCAGCGACGCCCGCATCCGTGCCTCGCTGCCCACCATCAAAGCAGCCAAAGACGCCGGCGCCAAAGTCATGCTGATGTCCCACCTGGGCCGCCCGGAAGAAGGCGTGTACGACGAAGCCTCCTCCATGAAGCCGGTGGCCGAGCACCTGAGTACCCTGCTGGGCCAGGAAGTCCGCCTGATCAAGGATTACCTGGGCGGCGTTGAAGTGGCCGACGGTGAAGTGGTGTTGTTCGAAAATGTCCGCTTTAACAAAGGCGAAAAGAAAGACAACGAAGACCTGGCCAAACAATACGCCGCCCTGTGCGACGTCTACGTGATGGACGCCTTCGGCACCGCGCACCGCGCCCAGGCCTCCACCCACGGCGTGGCCAAATTTGCCCCCGAAGCTTGTGCAGGCCCGCTGCTGGCAGCCGAGCTGGAAGCCCTGGGTAAGGCCCTGGACAACCCGGCCAAGCCGGTGGTGGCCATCGTTGGCGGCTCCAAAGTCTCCACCAAACTGGACGTACTCAACGCCCTGGAAAACGTGTGTGACCAGATCATCGTCGGTGGCGGTATCGCCAACACCTTCCTGGCCGCCGCCGGCCACCCGGTAGGCAAGTCCCTGTGCGAACACGACCTGATCGACACCGCCAAAGACATCGCCAGCCGCGTGGAAATCCCGCTGCCGGTGGATGTGGTAGTCGCCAGCGAATTCGCTGAAACCGCCACTGCCACCACCAAAAACATCTCCGACGTCAGCGACGACGACATGATCCTCGATGTAGGCCCGGAAACCGCCGGCCAGTTTGCCCAGTTGCTGAAAAGCGCCAAAACCATCCTGTGGAACGGCCCGGTCGGGGTGTTCGAGTTTGACCAGTTCGGCAACGGCACCAAGGCACTGGCAGACGCCATCGCCGAAAGCGACGCCTTCTCCCTGGCTGGCGGCGGAGATACCGTTGCCGCCGTTGACAAATACGGCGTAGCTGACAAGATCTCCTACATCTCCACCGGTGGCGGCGCGTTCCTCGAATTCGTGGAAGGCAAAACCCTGCCGGCAGTAGCCGTATTGGAAGAAAGAGGCGAATAATCCAGTTGCCGCCCCAAACCGGCGGCAAAGCACAACGCCAAAATCGCAAGGAGGGTGGGG
>NZ_JBNFVX010000013.1:0-103679 GCF_049943275.1 Marinobacter sp. VGCF2001 | reverse complement strand
GTCGGTGAATCGAGACTTCTTCATCTGTCGCTCCTTTTGCGATCATTGTAAAAGTCTCTACTCAAAACCTCGATTATTTTCTGGGGGGGTTACAGGAAGAAGTCTTTAATATCCTCGGTGATTAGTACCTTTTTCCCACTGTGTATCTTTGCATGAGCGTGGCAGCTTCGAGGGTTAACAGGGTCGGCAATTCCACCCAGCATGTAATATGGGTACGAGATTTTCTTAAGAATACGGTTTTTGATGCGCTCGTGAATGGTTTTCAGAGGTTCTTCCGCATCGTGAGTTGGTCTGGGATCACCGTTCTTTTTTTTGAGGGTTTTTCCTGGTCGATGATACGAATCAACTGAGTTGGCAATCTGAAGAAGCTGGGCTTCTGGGATGGAAAGCAGTGACGCTAATGACTGGAGGGTCCCATATTTGGGAAGGTGAGCAGTGACGTCTACGCTCCTAAGCGGCGTCATTGCTCATAAGACCTTTGATTGCATCGGTAATTGATTGGAAGTGCTGCTGTTCGAGTTCCGGTGTTTCGCTTTCTTCAGCGGCAAGAAAGACCAAAACGCTAACAGGTATACCGAGTGCTTTCGCTAATGACTCGACAAGCTGAAGGCTAGGATCACGTTTATTCTTCTCGACTAGGCACAAATGCGAGACTGAGACCCCGGCAGACTGAGCAAGTTGGGCTTGAGTCATTTTTTTTAAACGGCGTACTCTGGTTATTGCTCTACCTAAATCCATAAGAGTTACCAATGTAAAATAGGGTTCGTTGCGTCAGTTACCTGACAGCAGTTCCAGAAGTCTTGCGATACCTGGTAGGCTTTGGAAAAACCTGCCAAGACACTCAAGGGCTTTGAGTTTGATCGCCTCGCTACTTTCGTCACTGTCATGAAGGCGCTGAAGTTCGCCAATGGCTTCGTCCAGTGCCTCACTAACGCCGGGTTCCGCTGTATCACGTGTAGCTGCTTTCACTTCTTCGAGAAGAACTAGCAACTTCTTTAAAGACTCTGCATTACTCATGCATCTATCCTCGTGTTGATGGGTTTCCTCGGTGCAATTGCACCAGTCGCCACAACGCAATTGGGACCGAAAGAAACACAGCGGAACGCCACGAACCCTTTTTACCGACCGGAGGTCGCCAGTCGCCCACATCTGTCAATCGAATCGCTGACATGGAGCAATGGCTACGCGCCACCGGAGAGAGATGCCTTAATCAAAGCGCATCGACCAATCAAAATAGGGTTGATCCTTGTCTGGTCACCAATTATCACGAGATAAGTCTTTTAAAGAACGCCTGGACGTTGTCATCCAGTCAGATGCCATCTTACACGAAAATTTGCTTAGAGCAAATAAGTTTGCTCTAAGCAAATCTTGGCCGGGCAGCCAATGAAGCTGAATGAGTTAGGGGGGCGTTTGCCTTATAGGCTAAAGTTGAAGGCGTTGTCCTTCAGCCACTCCCGGCAATGCGGGTACTCCGGCATCACCCGCGCCATTTCCCGCCAGAACTCCGGGGAATGGTCATGGCGTATCAAATGGCACAGTTCGTGTATAACCACGTAATCCACCATTCGGTTAGGCGCCATCATGATCTGCCAATTGAATTCCAGCTTGCCTTTGGCGGTGCAGCTGCCCCAGCGGGATTTGAAGGTGCGGATGCCAACCCCGGCAGGCTCTACGCCAACCATGGGCGCGAAGCGGTTCACTTTCTCGGTCAGCTTCTGTTCAGCCTGCCGTTTGTACCAGCGTACAAGTGCATTGCGGACCATGTGGGGCTGCTCGGTTCCTGTGGGTGCGGTGACCACCAAACGTCCATTCATCAGCTTCACAGGCGCGAAATTGCCCGTTTCCACTTTAAGCCGGTAGTTGCGCCCCAGATAGCTGAACGCTTCGCCAGAGACATAGCGTTTGCTGCTGGCGGGTGTCATCTCCCGGTGCAGGGTGATCTTTTCTTTGATCCAGCGGCGTTTTGCTTCCAGTAGCTGGTCAATCTTTTCAGCAGGGGTGTTCACGGGGACCACCACAGACACGGCACCATCTTCCACGCGAATATCCGCAGATTTCCGTCGGTTGGTGCGGATGACTTCGGCAATGAAGCCGTGTCCGTCCCGGTACTCAGGTTGCCGTGAAGCGGGTTTCTGCGCAGCTGCCATCATTTGAACTTGTTCTTCGCCAGTTCCATGAATCGGTCCTGAACCACGTTAACCAGGGCTTTTTCGCCAAACGAACAATCCAGAACCGCCCGTTTGATTTCTTTCTTCATCCGCTTCACTTCGTCCGGCTTGCTGAAGAAGTCCACAATCTGGGTGGCTTCATCGAACATGCCCACAAGGTCCTGACTGGTTGCCTTGATCTCGTCGTGGACGGCTTCGCTGACGGCATCTTCACCGGCATGGCTGGTCACTTCTGCCATCAGGATGTTGTAGAAGGCGAACTCCGTTTCACTCAGCCCCAGATCATCCGCCGCCTGTTTGTGTTCAGACTCCATGCTATCGACCATCTGAAGCAGCATTTCCAGCTGCTGGTCCCACTTGCCCGCCGTTTTTTCGATAATGTCCCGCAGGCGAAGGCTCAGGGATTTGTAGTATTCCGGGTCTTCATCCAGATTCACGGTGATGTGGTGTTTTATGGCGCTTTCGATTTCGGAAGCGCGGGATTCGGGGGATTTGATCTGCTCCACCGTGTCCTTGAAGTTTGCAGCCATCAGGTCCACCGGCGGGATCTTTGGGTCTACCCCGGTGCTGATGATGTGTTCATCCACCAGCTGGCGGACCTTTGCCCCGGCATCGCTGATGTTCAGTCCGGGGTCCCGGTAGCGATTACGGGCAGCATTCTGCACCTTGCCCCATAGCTTCAGGTCCGGGATGAAGGGCTTGGCGGCAGTATCCGGCAGAATCACATCCATCTGCTTGGCGAATTTCTTGAACGCCAGTTCGAACTGCTGGCGGGTGTCTTCGTCCTTCAGGTGCAGAACGTAATCATCTACGTCTGTGCCTTTAACACCGGCAAAGATCGAAGCCACGCGGGTGTGAGCCGCCTTCAGGCGTGGTATTTCATCCTTCAGCGTGTGGTAGGTGCCTTCCACGTCTTCACTGCTGAACTGGTTCAGAGCGTCGGTCAGGTAGTCCGACAAGCCGTAGTAATCCACCACGTAGCCGCAGGCTTTCCCTTTGTAGGTCCGGTTTACCCGTGCGATTGCCTGCATCAAGGTATGATCCTTCAGGCTCCGGTCGATATACATCACCTGTGCAATGGGCGCGTCGAAACCGGTCAGCAGCATATCTTTGACGATCAGGAAGCTGGTGGGGTCTTCCTTTTCTTTATCCGTACCCAGTGGCTTGGTGAAGTTCCTGATCACCTGTTTCTGGTGGGCGCTGTCGGTGTATTGGCTCAGGTATGCCGGGTCGTTGTGGGCGCCGGAGATGATGACTTCAGAAGGGGGCGCTTCCAGGTCGTCCAGGGTCTTTTTGAATACCGTGGCAGCATGGCGGCTGCCGACCACAATCATGGCTTTGAAGCCATTGGGCTGAATCTTTTCCCGGTAATGTTTCAGCAGGTCGATACACACCCAGCGAATGCGGGCAGGGGCTTCCCGTACAGCGCGCTCCACACCGTATTTCTTTTTGATTTCCCGCTTTTCGTCGTCGCTTTTGTCTTTGAAGTATTCTTCAAACAGCGCGTCCAGCGAATCCCCCACCACATCGCTCTGAACCTGACGACCTTCGTAGATAATGCGCACAGTGGCACCGTCATCCACCGCTTCATTGATCTTGTACTTGTCGATGTACCCGCCGAAGGCTTTGTCCATCTTCTGGGATTTCAGCAGGGGAGTACCGGTAAAACCGATCTTCGGGGCGTTGGGCAGGGCGGCATTGATGGTCATTGCCAGCCCGCCAAACTGAGTACGGTGGGCTTCGTCCGCCAGCACGATGATCTTGTCGCTGGGGTTCAGGTCCGTGAAATCGCCTTCCTGTTCCGCTTCCTGAAATTTCTGCACCATGGCGGTCACAATGTCGGAAGAATCTTTGGACAGCAGTTCCTTCAGTTCCGCCACGGAGCCAGCGTTGTAGATGGTTTCATTCTGGGCATCCCGGAAGGTTTTCGAGAGTTGCCCGTCCAGCTGAGTGCGGTCGGTCACGAACACTAGCTTGTACTGCTTCAACTCCGGATCACGTCGCATCTTAACAGCCAGCATGACCATCGTCAGGGACTTTCCTGACCCTTGGGTATGCCAAACTACCCCGGACCTTTCTTTGCGCGTGGCGCCGTTCTTGAGGCGTTCTATGACCTTGTTCACTGCCCGGTATTGCTGATACCTCGCCACCTTTTTGATCAGGCGGCCATCCACCGGTTCGAACAGGGTGAAGTTCTGCATTAGGTCCAGGAAGCTGGCGGGGTTGAACATACCCGCAAGCAACCGCTGTTGTGGGGTAACTTCGCTGGACCCAGCCCCGACACCAGAAGCGACCTGTTTCGCGGCAACCAGATACTCTGGTGAGGGCACGTCACCGGTCTTGTGGCTGGATGCTGTCGAGCCTGTAGAGATGAAGGCAGGCTGCTGCACCACCGCCTGAATATCCGCATCCGTAAACGGGTAAGCATCCTTCCAGTCCCCGTAATGCTGGGCACTGGAACTGATGGTGCCCACCTTTGCCTGATCCCGACAGGTAGAGACCATCAGCTGGTTGTACCAGAACAGCTTCTGGGCACCTTCATTGTCTTCCGGAGAACGTAGGTTGGCGTATCGGCGCAGCTGGTTGATGCCTTCGGCTACCGCGTCGGCAACATACGGCGATTTGCACTCAATCACCGCCAGCGGCAAGCCGTTCACGAAGCAGACAATATCGGGGATGATGTTCTGGTTGATGCCTTCAACCTTGAACTGGTTGGTGCACAGAAATTCGTTGTTTTCAGGGTTGTCGAAGTCGATGACCTTGACGGTCTGCCCCTTGCGACCGGCTCCCAGGTCCTGTTCCACCGACAGGTAGTTCACCAGCAGGTCATAGATGGACTGGTTGTATTCCATCAAACCCGCGTGATTTGGGTGGGTGAACTCCCGGACCACTTTGCGCAGGTTTTCCTCACTGATCCACGGATTCAGTCGGAGCACGGCAGCTTCCAGGCGTTTGAACAGCACCACGTCCCGGTAGTAGCCCCGTTCGCCTGACTCTGCATCGGGCACAGCGCCTGCGGCTGTCGGAGCCAGCGCCGATCCCGGTAAATAATTCCAGCCAAGGCGGGTTAGTTGCTCAATGGCAGGCAGTTCGACTTTTTCGATTTCGTCCTGGTACAACTTTGTCTCCCGCTAGCGTCTAAAAATAACGTTAGGCAATGTGGAATCGTAAAGAGTCGCTCAAATGGAGATAGAGGAAACCTTGTGTAAGGATTTCAGGGTATCCCTTACATAAGGTTTTCTCTATGTAAGGGATATGATTTCTTCTTACAAAAGGCTGTCAATTTCAGTCTGAGAACAGCTCCAGGTAACGAGGGAACATGAATACCCGATTGCGCTGATACCCGGTGATTTCTGTCAGAATACTATCAGACACCATTTTTTTGAGCAGTGCAGACGCTGCCTGATGGCTTACGTCCAGTAACCTGGCTGCCTCGTTCGCCGTGATAGCGGGACGGCGGTAAAGGCTGCGCATCAATATCTGAGCGTTCTCTGCCCGTTTGCCATAGCTGAGGATCAGTGCGTCTATCTCTTGCCTCAGTACTAAAATACGTTGGAACGTTTCCTTGCCTTTGTTGGCTGTCTCAATGACGGCATTCAAGAAAAAACGCACCCAGTGAGAGACATCGTTGGACTCGCGTACCCGTGTAAGAGCGTCGTAGTAGCTGCCACGATTGCGTTCAAAAAAGTGCGACAGATAAAGTGACGGCTTACGTAACAACCCTTTATTAACAAGGTACAAGGTGATCAGCAGCCGGCCAATGCGACCATTACCATCTAAAAACGGGTGAATCGTTTCGAATTGGTAATGGCTCAAAGCAATACGAACCAATTCTGGTACATTGATGTTCTCGTTGTGCCAGAACATCTCCAGATCACCCATCAATTCGGGCACTTCACTCTGGTGAGGGGGGATAAATGCCGCATCTTTCAATCCACTGCCGCCAATCCAGTTTTGGCTGACACGAAACTCGCCTGGGGTCTTGTTTTCACCACGAACACCTTGCATCAGGATGGCGTGAGTATGCTTGAGTAACCGGTTTGAAAGCGGCAAACGATCCAGCTCATCAATCGCTTCGTTGATCGCCTGGATATAATTTCTGACCTCGCCCCAGTCATCTCGCTTTTCCGGCGAAAGCTGCTCCGCCTCCAGCACCGCTTCATCCATTTGCGTCTGGGTGCCTTCAATGCGCGAAGAGTTGTTGGCTTCCTTGGTAATGTGCATCTGAATGAACAGATCCACATCTGGAACGATAAGAGTGAATGCATCCAGCTCCGCCAGCGCCCTCGATGCCCGTTCCAGCAAGGTGTTGATGACCGGGTCTTCCCAGTGCCACTCGCGGTTAACCGGAACCGGGGAAAAACTCTTATACTGATATTGTTGTACCCAGTCGCCGGATTTGAAGGTTTCAAACTTCACTGGTTCTTCCATGGCTTACTCTATTTTCCTCTGATTGTTCTCGTTTCCAGGCGTTTGGACAGCACCACATCCCGGCAGTAGCCCCTTTCACCAACCGGTGCACCATCAACAGGCAACACCGGCGCAAGGTCTGCACCGGGCACGTAGGTCCAACCAAGGCGGGTCAATTGCTCGATGGCGGGCAGTTCGACTTTTTCGACTTCATCCTGAAACATATCGGGGCAGGTGCCGGGTCAGGCAACCGCTGACTCCTTTTGATCGACTTTGACTCTGACCTTGCCGGTCAGCAGGTCTTGCATAAGGGCTTTCTTTGAGCCGATAAGTGACTGTAATTTCCTGTTTTTATGATACAGAGTGTGGTCAATTTGGGTGATTGATTTAGCTATAATTTTTTGCTCTTCCAAGGAAGGAAGCGGAATAATGAAGTTCCTAATATCTGCTTGACCGATGTTTTTTTGACCGCTTGATCCGCCCCAGCACAATTCAATTTGCTTTCTTGTTGAGCGCGCGTTAAAAACATGCAAAAGGAACTCATTGAAGAGTTTCTCAGTCGGCTTTAAGCGCAATATTTTGTCTGACATCATGAGCTTGGCTTGCGGTTCTCTACGGACGATCACGCATTTCCCGACCAACTCTGCGACTCCGTTGGCGCGCGTCAAAAGCACGTCACCTTTGTGAACCTGAATTTTTTCTCGGGGAGCTAAATGTTCGGGCAATGTCTTCGATTCGCTTTCCAGAAACTCTCCGCGCGTTACAGCACTGACTTTAAGCACGCCCCATTCACTTGTACCGGGGCTACGGTCACCGCAACTAGGGCTCCACCCGGAGTCGATGCCAGTTAGGACTTTGCCTAGCTCGATAAGGCTCCATGCCTTTGGTATCCGCCCCAAAGGCGAATCCTTAAACTCCGTATGCCCAATTCCTTTGGTCAACAACTCCTGCATCATGCCGGTTTTCAGGTCTTTCAGCTTGTCGATCTGTGCGCGTGTTTTTTCGATCACGTCATCGACGGATGACAGGATGGCTGCGATTTTTTGTTGCTCGGGGAGTGGGGGAAGAACGAACTCCAGATCAAAGAACTCTCCAACCCCTACATTCAGTAAGCCGTGATTCCTCGCACCTTCTTTTGCGATTTGGTTGATTTCGTCGATAAACCATTGGCTGTCGAAAAAAAGTTCGGCATATCGTTCATCAACTTCCGATGATGACATGTCGAAACAAATGTATAGCGGTGACAGAATCCCAGATTGATACCGTTTCAAGCGCCTGACTACGCCAACAGGGTACCCATTTGAATAGCTTTTGTTGTACGCAAATTCTCCGCTTTTCAATAGAAAATAATTGGAAAGGTTCTCACTGGCGACGATTTTATTGAAGAACTCTTTTTGGTTTACCAGACCATGAACCGCCGAGATGGTTAGAACGTTAGTATTGCCCGTAGTATTGCGGCGCCTAACACGTTGTCCCAGCGATGATAAGGGGACCCGTCGCCATGCTGCCGGAAGCGTTTCAAACATACCCCAGCTCCTTCAGGTACCCCTTCATAACGCTCTCAGCGTCAGCCACCTGTGAATCCAGTTCGTTCAGTGACATCCGGTACTTGTCCCACCACCGTTCAAGCTGACTGATCACCTTGGCGTCTACATCACCCACGGCTTCCCGAATGGCTTCTTTGGTGTCGATCTCCGGCTTGAAGTCGTAGTACTCTCCATTGGCTGAAGGCTCCGCATCCCGCTTCACGAACACCGTGGACACGTCGAAGTCTTCCAGAATTTCTTCCCGGATGTACTCGCTTTCCACTTCTCGCACCGGAATGCCACCGTGCAGGATGGCTCGCACGTCGAAGATTTCCGGGGGTGGGCTGGTGTCGGCGTAGCGGCGGATGTTCAAGTTGTAATCGTTTTCGGCGATTTCAGCCAGAGTAACCACTTTTGAATAGCGTTTGATTTCCGCGTAGTTGTCGAAAGTCTGGACGATCTTTTCAATGTCCTGCTGGCGGAGTTTGTTCTGGTTCTTGCCTTCTTCGTATTCCAGTTCGCTGTTGATGAACAGCACCTTGCCTCTACGCTCTGCTTGTTTGTTCTTGTTGATGATCAACAGGCAGGCGGGAATGCCGGTGCCGTAGAACAGGGCGGCGGGCAAGCCAACCACGGCTTCCAGCAGATCATCGTTCAGAATGCCCTGGCGAATGGCTTTTTCGCTGGCACCACGGAACAGAACGCCGTGGGGCATCACCACACCCATCATGCCTTCAGAGTTAAGACTGGCGATCATGTGCTGGACGAATGCCAGATCACCGGCATCCTTGGGCGGTGTGCCGTAGGGGAAGCGCCCGTAGGAATCGCTGTCCGCTTCTTCCTTGCCCCACTTCTTCAGGCTGAAGGGCGGGTTGGCAATGACCCGGTCAAAGGTCATCAGTTCGCCGCCTTGGGTGTGCTGGGGTTCGCGCAGGGTGTCGCCCTTGCGAATGTCGGCACTGTAGACCCCATGCAGGAACATGTTCATCTTGCAGATTGCCCACGTATTCAGGTTCATCTCCTGAGCAAACAGGGACAGGTTGGATGGGTTTTCACCGTGGGTCGCCAGATAGTTGCGGGTCTGCACCAACATGCCGCCAGAACCGGCAGTGGGGTCGTATATACGCATTCCGGCATGGGGTTTAAGCAGGGCAACCAGCAGCTGTACCACTTCAGACGGGGTGTAGAACTCACCGCCTTTCTTACCGGCGCTGTCCGCAAACATCTTAATCAGGTATTCGTAGGCGGTTCCCAGTAGGTCCGGGCGCTCAAAGTCTTCGTTGCGCAGACGGTAGCGGCTGAAGTGGCTGAGCAGGTCGCGCAGCTTTTTGTCAGATAGCTTGTTCTTGATGTTGAAGTCGATGGAAACCAGCACCCCTTCCAGAACGGGGTTGTATTCTTCAATGGCTTCGGTGGCGGTATTCAGTTCAGAGCCAATGTCGTGCTTCAGGTCTTTCAGAGCACTCCAGCGGGCAACGGATGGGATATAGAAGGTCTTGTCGTATTCGTCTTCATCGTCCGCCAGTTCGCGGGCTTGTTCTTCGGACTTGCCTTTGTCCATGTAGTACCGGACAACGCCCTCCTGTGCTTCTTCAAAGCGATCCGACAGGCGCTTCAGAAACATCATCCCGAAGATGTAGTCCTTGTATTCAGATGCGTCCATGTTACCGCGCAGAATGTCGGCGGCTTCCCACAGGAAGGATTCAAGTTGCTGAAGGGTGATGTTGTGGCTCATTCAATGGGTTCCATCTACTGCAATGAGCATGGGGCGTGTGGTGCCCATGCGGGTCAAAATGCCTTTGAGTGTAGCGGCGGGGGCGTACACGGGCAATGCTGCAAGAGAGTAGGGTATTGAATGAAGGCGACAAACAGCGTCGTTAGGTGAATAAAGGAAGAAGGAAAAGTGCGTTAACGGCAGCCCAAAGGTGGCTGAACAATCACGGCGGAGTAGGGAAATAGAAATGGTTTAATCAGGTGTGTTAAAGTTAGGCTTTTCTAACCCAAACACCTGTCTGTAAGACCACTTGTGAAGCTTATAAGGTATTGATTCGACCACTTCCTGAGGAAGGAAGTGGTGCCGAGGAGAGGACTTGAACCTCCACGGGGTTGCCCCCACTAGCACCTGAAGCTAGCGTGTCTACCAATTTCACCACCTCGGCAGGTGATTTGCAGATCCGCGTTTAGTTTATTGAAAACTTAGCGTTTCTGCCAGTGGTGAGGAGTTGCCCCTCAACCGATGGCGCGTACTTTAATAATTCCTTCCGGAGCTGTCAAACACTTTCTGCAAAAAATATCAGAGGCGGAGGTTGGACGCCGTCAGGGTATTTGTGCCTATATTGATGCCCTTGTTAGGCAGCACTCCCGTCTCAACGTTATACTGCAGTAAATACGAATGATGCCGCACGGTTTGCGGCGAGATAGAAAGGATCCGAATGGTTTCCAGAAAGAACAAGCAAAATGATCCTCACGCTCAGCGCGAGGCCCAGAAATACGACAACCCCATCCAGAGCCGGGAATACATTCTCGGGCACCTGAAAGAGCGGGGTGCACCCGCCACGCATGAGACCTTGTGTCAGGAGCTCGGCCAGACATCGCCAGAGGGCATTGAGGCTCTGCGCCGCCGCCTGATCGCCATGTGCCGGGACGGGCAGTTGATCTGCAATCGACGGGATGCGTTTCTGCCCATAGAGGAAGCAGATCTTGTAACCGGCCGTGTGGTTGGCCATCGTGACGGTTTCGGTTTTCTGATTCCGGATGATGGCGGCTCCGATCTGTTCCTGACCGCCCGTCAGATGCGGCAGGTTTTTCATGGCGACCGGGTTGCGGCCCGGGTAGACCAGGTGGATGACCGTGGCCGTCGGGAAGGCAAAATCGTGGAAGTGCTCGAGCACCGTACTTCCCAGATCGTCGGGCGCTTCTTCAAGGAAAGTGGCATTGCCTTTGTGGTACCGGAAAATGCCCGGATAAACCATGAAATCCTGGTACCGGACGAGCAAGCCGGAAGAGCGGTTCATGGCCAGTATGTGGTTGTGGAGATTGTGCGTCAGCCGACGATTCGTACTCAGCCGACAGGCCAGGTGATTGAAATTTTGGGTGAGCATATGGCGCCGGGAATGGAAATCGATGTTGCGATCAGATCCTATGAAATTCCCCACGGCTGGCCCTCTGCCGTCGGTGAACAAGCGGCTTCGATTCCGGCGGAAGTAGCCGAGAAAGACAAGGCCAACCGGGTAGATATCCGCAATATGCGGCTGGTCACCATCGACGATGAAAGTGCCCGGGATTTTGACGACGCCATCTACTGCGAGCCGCGTCCCCGCGGCGGTTACCGGTTGGTTGTGGCCATTGCCGACGTGTCGCACTATGTTCGCCCGGGCTCGCCCCTGGATGAGGAAGCCATCCAGCGCGGGAACTCGGTGTATTTTCCCGACCATGTGGTGCCCATGCTGCCGGAGAAGCTCTCCAACGGTTTGTGCTCTCTGAACCCGGATGTTGACCGCCTCTGCATGGTGGCGGACATGACGATCAGCGCCGCCGGTAACATCAGTGGGTACACCTTCTATCAGGCCGTCATGCGCAGCCACGCGCGGCTGACCTATAACAAGGTCAGCGCCATGCTGGAGCATCCGGATACCGAGCAGGGCTACAAGCTCAGTGCCCACTATGCCGATTTGTTGCCGCATCTGCACAATCTCTACGATCTCTACAAGCTGCTGCGCAAGGCCCGTACTGAGCGCGGGGCTATCGATTTCGAGACAACGGAAACCAAGATTGTTTTCGACCCTGAGCGCAAGATTGAGGAAATCGTTCCGGTCACCCGCAACGATGCCCACAAGATTGTCGAAGAGTGTATGCTCTGCGCCAATGTGGCTACGGCCCGTTTCCTCAAGAAGCACAAGATTCCGGCCCTGTACCGGGTGCACGATGGCCCCTCGGAAGAGCGCCTGGGTAACCTGCGCCTGTTCCTCGGGGAGTTGGGGCTACAGCTTGGGGGTGGCGACAAGCCGACCTCGGCAGACTATCAGGCCTTGCTTGGGCAAGTGGCCGATCGTCCGGATGCCAATGTGATCCAGATGGTTATGCTGCGCTCGCTCAGTCAGGCCGTCTACAGTCCGGAAGAGGCGGGGCATTTTGGCCTTGGCTTCCCAAGCTATACCCATTTCACATCGCCGATCCGTCGATATCCGGATTTGGTTGTACACCGTGCTATCAAGTCACAGATCCACAACCCGGAAGTCACCAAGGACGTTGTATCTCCGAAACAGGCCGATCCCGAACTGGCAGAGTATCCTTACGACTATGCCCGGATGGAGAAACTGGGTGAGCATTGCTCCATGACGGAGCGCCGGGCCGATGACGCTACCCGGGATGTCATGGCATGGCTCAAGTGTGAGTTTTTGCGTGATCATGTCGGCGAAGAGTTTGACGGAATCATTGGCGCCGTTGTGCCGTTCGGATTCTTTGTCGAGCTGGCGGATATCTACATCGAAGGGTTGGTGCACGTTTCCACGCTTAATGGCGACTATTTCCACCACGACGCCGCCAAGCATCGTTTGATTGGCGAGCGCACGGCCATCAGTTTCCGTCTGGGTGATGAAGTGCGCGTTCGTGTGGTGCGTGTCGATCTCGAGGATCGCAAGATTGATCTCGAGCTGGTCAGTACGCCCCAGCGGCGAAAGGCTGACCGTGATGCGTTGGAGGTTTCCAAGCGCGAGCCCAGAGGTAAGGGTAAGAGTGACCGCTCGGGTAAAGGACGAAAATCGGGCAAGCCGGCCAGCGCCAAGGAGAAACTGGCCTCGGAGGCTGCCCGAGAGGCCAGGTCCACATCGTCCAAAGGCAAATCATCGAACTCGGGCCGCAAGCGCAAGAGTCGGAAATAACACGCTACGCAGGAATAGATAGTCAGTGTCTCAGGAATATGTGTTCGGCTGGCACGCCGTTGACGGGGTGCTCAAAAAAGAGCCGGAGCGGCTGCAGCAAGTCTGGATTCAGACCGGGCGTCAGGATAAACGGGTGAAATCCATCATGGATGCCCTGGACGGACTGGGCGTTCCGTGGGGAATGGTGCATCGCAAAGAGCTGGATGCGCGGGTGTCGGGTGTTCACCAGGGAGTGGTGGCTGCCGTCTCCGAGAGCCGGGAATGGACAGAGGGTGATCTTCTGGCCCAGCTGGCGGCGGGTAACAAGCCGCCGTTTCTGTTGGTGCTTGACGGTGTAACCGACCCCCACAA
Organism: Marinobacter sp. VGCF2001; assembly: GCF_049943275.1. Taxonomy (NCBI): domain Bacteria; kingdom Pseudomonadati; phylum Pseudomonadota; class Gammaproteobacteria; order Pseudomonadales; family Marinobacteraceae; genus Marinobacter; species Marinobacter sp. VGCF2001. Next base: position 90,344 of record NZ_JBNFVX010000013.1, on the reverse strand, counting down.
TCTTGGCGCGTGTCTGCGAACCGCAGATGCGGTTGGCGTTCAGGCCGTGATCGTGCCCAAGGATAAGTCGGCTTCGTTGACGCCGGTGGCCCGGAAAGTGGCCTGCGGTGCTGCGGAAACGGTACCGCTGGTGAGGGTGACCAACCTTGCGCGTTTTCTGCGTGAATTGCAGGAGCAGGGTGTCTGGCTGATCGGGACGGCCGGCGAAGCCAATGCCAGCCTTTACCAGGCGGACTTCAAGGGCCCGGTGGCTCTGGTCATGGGCGCTGAAGGCAAGGGAATGCGACGGTTGACCCGGGAGCACTGCGATCAGCTGATCAATATCCCGATGCTGGGCCATGTCGATAGCCTGAATGTGTCTGTGGCCACGGGTGTTTGCCTGTATGAAGCGTTGCGTCAGCGTTCAGGTTAAACCTTGCACAATAAGGTCTGCAGGCCTAGAATACGTCACCCCTTTTTACGGGGGGTGGTTTTTTATTGTCTGATCTGTGGCAAAACGAACCGCGCTTTTGATCAAGCCTTTCTCGTAAAGCCTTATCGATAAAGCAAAAAAGAAGCCGGCAGCAGCAGCTGTCACCTCCTTGCTTTCATACTCCGGCCACTACCAAGGGTGCGGCCACCAGGAGAAGGAAGCTGTTTAAACCGTAGGGAGAACTCATGCGTCACTACGAAATCGTATTTATGGTACATCCGGATCAGAGCGAGCAAGTGCCCGCAATGATCGAGCGTTATACCGGCGTCATCACCGAAGATGGCGGTAAGGTACATCGCCTGGAAGATTGGGGCCGTCGTCACCTGGCTTACCCGATCAACAAGATCCACAAGGCTCACTACGTGCTGATGAACATCGAATGTTCACAGGCCGCGATGGACGAGCTGACTCACAACTTCCGTTTCAACGATGCCATCATCCGTGAAATGATCCTGCGCCGTGATGGTGCGGACACAGATCTGTCCCCGATGAAAGCTTCCGAGTCCCGTGAAGACCGTCGTGGCGGCGATGATCGCCCGCGTCGTTCAGCCGAATCTGACGAGCCACGTCAGCGTGCTGAAACCCAGGACGAAGAAGAGTAATTAACCGGAGTTGAGGAGTTAAGATATGGCTCGTTTTTTCAGACGTCGTAAGTTCTGCCGCTTCACGGCAGAAGGTGTTAAAGAGATCGATTATAAAGATCTGGACACCCTGAAAGGCTACATCACTGAAACCGGCAAAATCGTGCCCAGCCGCATTACCGGCACCAAAGCACGTTATCAGCGTCAGCTGGCTACCGCTATCAAGCGCGCCCGCTACCTGGCACTGCTGCCGTATACGGACGGTCACGACCACTAAGTTTTAACAGACAGGATCCGGGACCATGCGTGCACTGGCACAGTATGTAATGCGCGGTCCCCTGCAGGCTGGCGGGGTTGCAGCGGCTACAACCGCAGTACCCTTACTGTTCTGGATTGGCGCAGCAGTTACAGGCCTGGTCGTTCTTCGGCTGGGCATTCGCCAGGGCCTCAATATCGGGCTCTGGGCGTTGGCGCCGGCGCTGGGGTGGGCCGTTTACGGCCAGGATCCCACGGCGCTGGCGGTACTGTTGCACGTGATGCTGATGGCATCCATTATCCGGGCAACGCTGTCCTGGGAGCGAGCACTGTTGGCCGGTGCCTTTCTGGCGATACTGACCGGGCTGGTTTTGCCGGTTTTGTATCCGGCACTGCTGAACGACCTGGTTCAGGCCGGAGTCGAGTTTTACCGGCAGTACAACGCGGAAATGGCACGCGCACTCGGTGGTGATCTCGAGGAAGTTATCCGGGACACCATGAACGCCAGTATGGCCGGTACCTATTTTGCTACGGCAATCGGTATGACCATGTTGGCCAGAGCTTGGCAGGCAGGCCTGTATAACCCTGGCGGATTCCGTAAGGAATTCCGGGGCCTCAGATTGTCGCCAGCAGTGGCGGTGGTTTGCGCCATCACGATGGTGATTGGCCCGGTTCTCGGGCTGAATGCCGTTTTGCTGGCCTGGGTCGCGGGTACGCCTCTGGTTCTGGCCGGGCTGGCTCTGGTGCACGGTGTGTTTGCTCGCAAACAATGGGGCGGAAACTGGTTGGCAATGTTTTATGTCGCCCTGGTTCTGCTGGGTCCGAATCTGTTGATGCTGCTGTTGGTTCTGGCTTTTGTGGATAGCTGGCTGGATATCCGGGGGCGTATTTCCCCTGCCGGTCCGGCTGAATAAAGCACGAAGAGGTTAACGAGATGGAAGTTATTCTGCTCGAGAAAGTCGCAAACCTTGGCTCCCTGGGTGACAAGGTAAAGGTTAAGGCCGGTTACGGTCGTAATTTCCTGCTGCCGTACGGCAAGGCCGTTCCTGCTACGGAAGTAAACGTGAAGGCGTTCGAAGAGCGTCGCGCTGAGCTGGAAAAAGCTGCCGCAGAAAAGCTGGCCGCTGCCCAGGCTCGCGCCGAGGCGCTGGAAGGCGCATCCTTCACCATCACCTCCAAGGCTGGTGAAGAAGGCAAGCTGTTCGGTTCTATCGGTGTTCGTGATATCGCAGACGCGGTATCTACCGGTGACACCGAAGTTGAGAAGAGCGAAGTTCGTCTGCCGGAAGGTCCGATTCGGGCAACCGGTGAGTACGATATCGAGCTGCAGCTGCACACCGACGTTGAAGTGACCATCAAGCTGGCGGTTGTGGCCGAGTAATCGGTTAGCCAGTAAAAGGTCAATTCAACCAGCACCGAACCTCCGGGTTGCAGTGCTGAACGACGGGCCCGAACCGGAGACGGTTTCGGGCCCGTTGCTTTCTGGTATTCTTGTCATTCCGTTTCCCCAATTCCACGTTGTCGGTGTCTATGGCCAATCCCACTCTGAAACCCGCATCTATTGATCCGGAAACCCATCGTATTAAAGTGCCGCCGCACTCGGTGGAGGCTGAGCAGGCCGTGTTGGGTGGCCTGATGCTGGATAACCGGCGCTTTGACGAGGTGGCGGAGATTATCTCGGCGGCCGATTTTTACCGGCAGGACCACCGTTTGATTTTCGGCGCCGTTGAGAGCCTTGCCAGTGAAAGTGAACCGCTGGACGTGGTTACCCTGGCGGAGTTCCTGGAGCGAGCCGGCGATATTGAAGACGCGGGCGGCCTGTCTTACCTGGCAGAACTCGCAGAGAAAACGCCAGGGGCATCGAACATTCGCGCCTATGCGGACATCGTTCGGGAGCGTTCGATACTTCGAAAGCTGGTTGAAGTATCGGGCCAGATTTCGGACTCGGCGTTTAACCCGCAGGGGCGCAAGAGTAACGATATCCTGGATGAGGCTGAGCGGAGTGTCTTCCAGATCGCTGAGTCGCGCAGTAAGGAAGGGTCCGGGCCGAAGGCCATCAATCCCATACTGGCCACGACCCTGAGCCGTATCGAAGAGCTGTTTGAATCGGGTGAGCAGACTACAGGTCTGACCACCGGTTTCCGGGACCTCGACGATCAGACCTCGGGTATGCAGCCGGCGGACCTTATTATCGTGGCGGGCCGGCCTTCCATGGGTAAGACCACCTTTGCCATGAATATTGTCGAAAACGCGCTGATCAGCACCGGAACGCCGATACTCGTGTTCAGTATGGAGATGCCCGCAGACGCGCTGGCTATGCGTATGCTGTCTTCGCTCGGGCGCATCGACCAGACCAAGGTGCGGGGCGGTAAGCTTGAGGAAGACGATTGGCCGCGCCTGACGTCTGCTGTGAGTTTGCTGAAGGACAAGCCGCTGTATATCGACGACACTCCGGGCCTGAGCCCTACCGAAATGCGGTCAAGAGCCCGACGGGTAGCGCGGGAGAATGGCGGGAAAATAGGCCTGATTATGGTCGACTACCTGCAGTTGATGCGGGTACCCGGCAACACCGAGGGTCGGACTGCGGAAATTTCTGAGATATCCCGTTCTCTGAAAGGGATCGCGAAAGAGTTGAATTGCCCGGTGGTGGCGCTATCGCAGCTGAACCGGAGTCTTGAGCAGCGGCCCAACAAACGGCCAGTAAACTCGGATTTGCGTGAATCGGGAGCAATTGAGCAGGACGCCGACGTGATCATGTTTGTGTATCGGGACGAGGTTTATAACGAAGATACGCCGGATAAAGGCATTGCCGAAATTATCATCGGTAAGCAGCGGAACGGGCCGATCGGCACCACCCGGCTGGCTTTCATCGGCAAGTACACCAAGTTTGAGGACCTTGCCCACGGTGACTACGGCGATTACGGCGGGGATTACTGATGTCACGCCTTACCGTTGCCCGCATTGATCTTGAGGCCCTGAAGCGAAATTACCAGCGGGCCCGAACACTCGCTGGCCCGGGCCAGGCCATGGCGGTGGTCAAAGCCGATGGCTACGGCCATGGTATCGAGGCGGTTGCCGGAGCCCTGGCCCCGTATGCATCCCGTTTTGCGGTTGCCTGTATTGAGGAGGCTGTTGCCATTCGCGGGTGCGGCCATCGGCAGACGGTGGCGTTGTTGCAGGGTGCCCACGAGCCGGGCGATCTTGCGATATGCCAGCAAGAGGGGTTTGAACCGGTGCTGCATAACCATCAACAAGTGTCCTGGTTGGCAGACGACCGCGCTCCGGCGTTCTGGATCAAGGTGAATACCGGGATGAACCGCCTTGGGTTCCGGCCCGAAGAGCTGCCGGCGGTAATGGCCGGGCTGGAAGACTCGGGGCGGCGACCGCAGGCGCTTGGCTTTGTGACGCACTTTGCCTGCGCTGATGATCTGGATAGCGACATGACCGGGCTCCAGACCCGGCTGTTTGAGGATGCTGTTGCGCCATGGCCGGCACTGATGCGCAGCGTGGGGAATTCCGCGGCCCATTTTCGTCCGGAGCAGCCGCTTTATGAGTGGAGTCGCCCCGGAATCATGCTCTACGGGGGCTCGCCCATGCTGGATAAAACCGGCCCGGAATTGGGGCTGAGTCCCGTTATGACGCTCCAGGCACCACTCATTACCACCCGGGTGGTGCGCGCCGGCGAATCGGTGGGCTATGGGGCCTCGTGGACGGCCGAACAGGATACCCGCATGGGGATGGTCGCTATCGGTTACGGTGACGGCTACCCCCGGCATGCCGGCACGGGAACCCCCGCCGCCGTGGGCGGGCGCCGGATTCGCCTGATCGGACGGGTTTCGATGGATATGCTGGCGGTAGACCTGAGTAACGCCCCGGATGCCCGCGAGGGTGACATGGTGGAGCTGTGGGGTTCTACCGTCAGTGTTGACGAGGTGGCCACCTGCGCCGGTACCATCGGCTACGAGCTGCTGACCGGTGTTACCTCCCGGGTGCCTCGGGTTCATGAATGATTTCTTCGATAAAATCCAGAATGGCCGCCAGGCTATGGTCGTCCAGTTTCTTGAGCACCTTGTGAATCACCATCTTGCTGCCCTTGAGCATACTGCCTATGCCCATCCTCGCCATACCCATCATCATGCTGCCGGCATTCAGGCGCCGTAGTGGTTCCAGGAAAAAGAAATCCAGTCCCGCCTCGGTAAGCTCGATAATGAGTTCGTAAAGTTGGTCAATGGCTTTTTTATCAGCTTTGCCCCGGCCTTTAAGCTCGCTGACCGTGTAGAGTGCGCGGGTTCGAAGCTCATCGGGGATCGGGGCGACAATATGGCTTTGTTGTTTCAGCATAGGGTTTCCTGTTGTTGTATGCTTGTGGGCCGCGTTGCCGTGGGCTTGGCAGCCGTGCTATCGGCATTTCAGGCTGCATGATAGTGCAGTAAAGTAGTGGCTTGGGCCATTGGCCTGAGCGTTTCCTGACAACCGTCACATCAGTGATATTCCGGAGGCTTGGTTTCACGTGCATGTCCTTGTTGTTCACGATTACGGCCCTTTGGGCAAGATTTTGCTGGAGCGTTTGCGGACAACGCATTTGCGGATCAGTCCCCTGCTGGTCAGTGATCCTGCCAATGTCGATCTTCATGCACTGGATAACTGGATTCCCGACGACACCGCGTTGATCATCAATGCGCTCTGGATGGCTGATCCCGAAAAAGCGGAAAACAACCCGGAAGGGACCCATGAAGCCGCCTTTTCGTTGCCGATGGCCCTGGCGGAACACGCCCGGGAGCGCAACATGGCGCTTTTGCAGTTGTCGTCTTGCTATGTGTTTGATGGTCGAAAGCAGGGGGCTTATATCGCGTCCAATCCGGGGCAGCCGGTTAATGAGCTGGGGCGCTGGCAATGGGAATGTGAGCAGGCGCTGCGCACGCAGTTGCCGCGCCACATCATTCTGCGTACCGGCTGGAGTCTGGGCCGCTTTATCCGTAAGGTCCAGCAGAGTACAGCGCAGGGTGGCTTGCCCCTGCCAGGGCGTTGCCAGGGCCAGCCGGTGGCCATCAGGGATCTGGCCCGCGTGATGGTGGCGGTGGCGCTTCAGATCGATTGTGGGGCCGAGGTATGGGGTACTTACCAGTATGCCGGGGCGGAAGAGATCACTCTTTACGAGCTGGGGCTGGCGATTGCCGGGATGCCGGGTATTCCCGAGGGCATTGGTGTTGTCGATGAAGTGCCGGCGTGGGGGCACATCGAGCCGGTAAACACGACCATGGTGTGTACGAAAATACGCAATACCTTTGGCATCAAGCAGATGCCCTGGCGAACCTGGTTGTCGGAGGAAGTGGCCATGCTCAAGGCACCCGGCCAACCAGAGCGGGCCCCGGAAGAAAGCTGAGGCCCGCGAACTGAATCAGCTTTCTGAAGTCACTGCCCCTGTCGGGCAAAGTCCCGGGTCACCATCTGCAGGGCTTCGACATCCAGCAACTCCACTTCCCGGCCACGGGCGCGAATAATGCCCTGGTTCTGAAAACGGGTGAATACCCGGCTTACCGTTTCCACGGCCAGCCCCAGAAAGTTGGCAATGTCATTTCTGGCCATGGGCAGGCTGAAGTTTGTGGCCGACATACGGCGACGGCGAAAGCGGCTGGACAGGGACAGCAGCAGCGCGGCAATGCGCTCCTCGGCGGTATTCTTGCTCAGTAGCATGGCCAGTTGATGACTGTTCTGGATTTCCTGGCTCATCAGGTGATACATGTGGTGCTGAAGTTCGGGTAGTTTACCCGTCAGCTCTTCCAGCCGGTTCACCGGAAATTCGCATACGCTGGTTCTCTCCAGCGCCTTGGCTGTGCAGGCATAGGTTTCACTGCTCATGCTGTCCAGCCCCACCAGCTCGCCCGGCATGAAGAAGCCTGTTACCTGCTCTTCACCGCCTTCGGTAATGATGGCAGTCTTGACCGAGCCGCTCTTGACCGCGAAGCAGGAGCGCACAGGAGTGCTTTGATCAAAGATGTGCTCGCCCCGGTTGTAGATTTTGCCCTGCTGGACAATATCCTCCAGGCGGTCCAGGTCGTTCTCTTCGATAGCAAGGGGCAGACAGAGATTGCTCAGGCTGCATTGATGACAGGAGGCTTTTAGGGGCGAGACTTGGTGGAGTTGAATTGCCTGGGCCATAGCTGAAGAACCATCCGGGTTTGTTCATTCCACACCGCATCAAAACAGCAGCGGTGTGTCCTAGATTCTTGTCCACTCACCGGGTTCAGTGTGTGGAAGATCGGCACCCAGGGCAATCCCGACTGTTCGGATTGCTGACGTCGCTTCTGGGTACCCATGGCTGAAATTTTTGATTTCAATCACTTTGATCGACGTCAAGTATAGCAAAAAAGTCTGGGCTTATGACCAGATTTTGGCCGTTGGCTGCAGGGCTTTTTTGTATCGCCCGGGTTAGCGGCTTCGCTGTTTCCGTTGCTGCTCTTTTCGGGCTTTTTCTTCTGCCTCAGCCTGCTCCCGGGCCCGGGCTTCAACCAGTTCCCGCTCGACCATTGCCGGCGTTTCCAGGCTGATCCGGCCCAGTGTTCCGGCTCTGAATTCGTTCAGCAGCACTTCGGACACCTTGTGCAGATCGGGTACGCCGCCGCGGCCCAGAAAGCGCCGCTTCACCGCAATGGCGTCCATCAGTGCCAGTCCGTCTGCCGGTGTTTCGTCAAGGCCGTAGCGGTTGATGACCTGTTCCGGGTAATGCGCCATCAGATAATCCGCCTCGAACAGCGCCACATCTTCGAAGTCCAGCACCGCGCTGCGGATTGCGCCGGTTACCGCCAGGCGGTAACCGCACTGCTCGGGCGACAGTTTTGGCCAGAGAAACCCCGGGGTGTCGTACAGCAAGACATTGTCGGGCAACTTGATGGCTTGTTGTGCGCGGGTGACTGCCGGTTCGTTGCCGGTTTTGGCGGCCGGCCGGCCAGCCAGGGTATTGATCAGCGTGGATTTGCCAACGTTCGGAATACCCAGAATCATTACTCGCAAGGCGCTTTTCTGGCGGTCGTGCCCGGGGGTCATCTCTTCAGCCAGTTTCAGGATGCCGAGAGCCTCCTGGCGATGGTTATGAGTCAGTGTCACAGCCCGGACTCCGCGCTCCTGCTCCAGCCAGGTCTGCCAGTGCTCCGTGATGTCGGGGTCCGCCAGATCCCGCTTGTTGAGAACCTTGATCAAGGGAGTATCGCCACGCAGTGCAGGGACCAGAGGATTTTCACTGCTGAACGGAATCCTGGCGTCCACTACCTCGATGATGAGATCCATCTGGGGCATGACTTTTTTGATCTCCTTTCGGGCCTTGTGCATATGCCCGGGAAACCAGTTAATGGCCATGATTGTTACTCCGATGATTGATTAGGGCGCCATTATGCAGGGGAATGACCAAATTTTCACATTCATCAAATCCCGCCCGTGCCGCGACCTGAAGGCGAGCCAAACTGAGAACCTGTACAAATTGAGGGGGCATTGGGGTGAAATGCAACGGGAGAATGCTTTAGGGTGTAGTCCTGAACGCTTAAAGCCAATCCGTGGTGGCTCCGACACGCCGCCTCAATAATGGAGAACAGTATGAAGCTTGCAAAATTCATCGGTTCCGCACTTGTGGCCCTGAGTCTTTCCGCGCCGGCACTCGCGCAACAGGCGCCCGGTGGCCAGCCGGACCAGGTTGCCCAGCTGGCCCAGATGGTCGGCCTGTCTGAAGAGCAGCAGACCGAGATTCGCGGCATCATTGATGGAATGCAGGGCGAGATCGGTGAACTGCGCCAGGACGCCCGCTCGCTGCAGGAAGACCTGCAAGAGCAGATCAAACCCGATTACGATGAGTCTGCCATTCGTGACAATGCCGCCAGGCTTGGCGATGTGACCGGTGAGATTGCCGCATTGTCTGCCCTGATGCAGGCGAAGGTAGACGCGGTGTTCACTCAGGAGCAGCGCGATGAGCTGGACCGCCGCATGAAGCAGATGCAGCAGCAGATGCAGCAACAGCGCCAGATGATGCAGCCCCAGGGCCAACAGTGATCCGCTGACCCGGTCTGCAGGAAAACCCCGCCCGAGCCTGGCTCCGGCGGGGTTTTTTATGCTTCGGAAAAGGGCTTTACCAGAATGATCAGCCGGGGCAGCAGGGTCAGTGCCCCGAGCAACGCCATGAACATGGCGAACCCGGTAAACAGGCCGAAGTAAATGGTGGGAATGAAGTTTGACAGCACCAGAATGGAGAACCCGGCGATGATGGTAAGCGAGGTGTAGAACATGGCCTGGCCAATGCTGCGGTGGCAACGGTGCATGGTGGCCAGGTAATCGCCGTCTTTCGAGAATTCCGTCTTGAAGCGGTGTATGTAGTGGATGGTGTCGTCCACTGCGATACCGACGGTGATAGCAGCCACGGTGATGGTCATCATATCCAGCGGAATGCCGAGCCAGCCCATCAGCCCGAGAACCGAGCCGGCGGCAATCAGGTTGGGTGCCATGCCCACCAGGGCCAGCTTCAGGGAGCGGAACAGAATCAGGAACATGAGCAGGATTGCGGCGAACACCACGCCAATGGTTTTGATCTGGGACTCAAACAGGCTTTGCAGCATATTGTTGTACATCACCGTCATGCCCGAGAGCTGAACCCGGCCCGGATCGTAACCGAGTTCGCTACTCAGGTGATGGCGTATTTCGTCCAGCAGTTCCTGCCGGCGAAGGTCTGGCATGGTTTCCAGAATACGAATGCTGAACCGCGCCTTATCCTGTTCCTCGGAAATATAGGGTGTTAACAGAATGTCTTGCAGGTCTTCCGGCACCGCGGCCGGCACAAACGCCAGCTCCAGGGCATCCAGCGGCTCGCCGCCGTTCACCTGCGCCAGCAGTTCCAGGGTGGTTTGAATAGACAATACCTTGCCGGTCTCCGGCAGGCTGTGCAGGTAATCGTGCACTTCACCCAGCTGGCGCATTTTCTGATAGGTGTACCAGGTGTCCCGGTACTCCTCATCGCCACAGTCTTCTACAAACGGGTCGCAATCGCTGGCGAAGGGGTCGGCGTTGGTATTCTCCGGGGCGGGCTCGTCGGTGATCACTACGTCCAGCGGTGTCGTTCCTCCAAGCCGGTCGTCGATGGTGACCATGCCCTGGTGGATTTCGGTGGAGGATTTGAAGTAGTCGATAAAGCTGTTCTCAACAGTTAGCCGATTAAGGCCAATCACGCAGAGCACCGCGATCACACCCGAGCTGATCAGCACCGTGCCACTGAAACGCTCGGTAAACCGGGCGAAGGCGTCGGTGAAGGGTACCTTGTCGGAGCTGACGCGAGTATCGATGGGCGGCGGTAACAGGCTCAGCAGGGCCGGAAACACCAGGAAAGTGATCAGGAACGCGACGGTCAGCCCCAGAATCATCATCCAGCCAAAATCGATCACCGGCCGGATGCCGCTGAAAGTGAGAGAGCCGAAGGCCACCATGGTGGTAATCGCCATGTAGAAACACGGCCGGATCATGGTCAGCAGGGTGTTGCGCAGAACGTGGCGTGGCGAGGCGTCCGGCTCATCGTGCTGGAATTCCCGATAGCGCACGATCAGGTGGATGGTCAATGACAGCGTCATGATCAGCAGCAGTGAGACGAAGTTCGAGGAAATCACCGTCACGGGCCATTGAGCCCAGCCCAGGACCCCGATCATTAGCCAGACCGTGCAGCCACAGCACAGCAAGGGCACCAGCACCCAGCGCCATTGCCGGAAAATAATGGCCAGGGTAAGAAGCAAAAAGGCCAGTACGCCCAGGCCAAAGGTGGAGAGGTCGTTTTCGATAAAGCGAATCATGTCCGCCACGATCATGGGCACGCCGCCAAGGTGAATACTGGCGTGGTCGCGGTACCGGTCGAGAATGGTCCGCACCTGTTCAATGGTGGTATCCCGTGTTTCGCCCAGCTGTTCGGTATAGCGGATAAACTCGGCGCTGATCTGTTCAAGTTGTGCCTGCTCGGCCTCGCTGGCGTTGCCGGCGTTCACCCGGTCCCGAAGCTCGTTGCGGCGGGTGAGCAGGTCGAAATAGCGGTCGGGCGTTGGCAGGTTCACCTGTATGGCGGTGGTTTTGGCATCCTCGCTGATGAGCAGGTTGGGATACATGGGGTTGTTCAGCAGTGCCTGCCGGGCGGTTGCCGGGGACACGTCGTGCTCATCCAGGGTTTTGATTTCGCTGTCAACGGTGTCCAGGGACAGGTCCGGACTGTGCAGCAGGGGCACATTGAGGATGCTGTTGGTGGACCCGACTGCGTCAAGAGTCTGCAGTTCGTCGCGAAGCGCCCTCAGGCGTTCCAGACCTGCGTCGGTGAAAAGCGGGCCTTGCGGCGTGTAGGTAACCACCAGAAAGTCGTCGGAGGTGGTGAATGTTTGGTTTACCTCGCGGTACTGTTCAAGAGAACGATCGTTCTCCAGCACCAGGGATTCGGCTGAGGCATCCAGCCGGAACTGGTCAAAGCGAAAGGCTGCCGCGGTAAGCAGCAAAGCAAGCAGTGCAAGGACAAACCAGGGGTGGGGCAGGAGAAAACGGTCGTAGAAAGCACCAAGGCGATTCATGTATTACAGCTCTACAGTCAAAAACGAGTGCAGAGTGTGCCATAAACCTCAGTGAACTGTGACCTTTGACGAGGCTTCTTCCAGAGAGCGGATCAGGTGTTCCAGCCGCTGGGTCATGTCGGCGCCTTCAGACAGCTGGGTGACCATCTTTTCCGTGGTTTCACGAATACCCTGCACATTGGCCAGAACCCGATCGGTATCGGCGGTCTGTTCGGCAGACATATCGGCAATTTCCTGATTGGTGTGGTCAATCCGGCCAACCACCTGATTGATGGCCTCCAGGGCCTGGCGACCTTCTTCCGATTCCGCGACACAGCGGTCGGCATCGCCGGAGCTGCCGGCCATCTGTTCGGCTGCCGTGTTCATGGCCAGCAACAGGCGGTCGAGGGTCGTCTGGATGTGATCCGTGGAATCCTGAACCCTGCGTGCCAGGTTCCGGACTTCTTCGGCGACCACGGCAAAGCCCCGGCCCTGCTCGCCGGCACGGGCAGCTTCAATGGCCGCATTAAGAGCCAGCAGGTTGGTTTGTTCGGCAATACCTTTGATTTCGGTGATGGTCTGGCCTATTTCCTGGCTGTTTTCAGCCAGCGCCTGGACGCTGTCGGCGGACTGGCGAACCACGCTCGCCAGGTTACGAATGCTGTCGGCACTCTGGCCCACCCGCTGGCTGCCGTTAACGGCTGTTTCCCGGGCCTCGGTGGAAAGCGTCTTGGCGATGCCCGCCTGTTCGGCAATGCCGACGAAGCTTTGGAGCATGGCCTCAACGGTTGCCGCGGAATGATTGGCGCCTTCCTGCTGGCGGGCCAGGCTGTCCCGGCGTGTGGCTGCTCGCTGATTGAGGGCGGCCACCTCCTGATGCAGCTGCCCGGTTGCCGTTTTCATGCTGCGAACCACATCCGATGTGCGGTCTTGCATGGCGTTGAATGCGGTCGCCATCTGGCCGATTTCATCGCGGGAGTCGACGTCAGCGCGGCGGCTCAGATCACCACTGGCCTGGACCGTCACCATGGTGTCTTTGAGACGGTTAACGTGTCGTTCAATAAACGTAATAAGCAGCTGGGAGCCGGCCATTTCCAGCGCCATGAGGGCGGCCACAACCAGCGCGAACCCCGGTGCCGTGCTGGCAAAGACCTGGCTGAAGCTGGCCTCTGTCTCGCCCGCTATAACCTGCATGGCGTAGAGAACCAGCAGGCAGAGCACGGCAAACACGAGAATATTCAGCAACCAGAATTTGTACTTCAGCCGGATATTTCGCAACAGGGTGAGCATCAGTGACTCTCAGTCAATGGCTTTGACCGGGATCTGCATGGCGTTGTCCGGTGCAGGAACTTCCGGAACGCTGAGCCCCAGGTTGTTCTTGTCGAACACCCGGTCGGCCCGGTAACTGGAGCGAACCATCGGGCCTGATGGCACTTCCATAAAGCCTTTCTCCAGGCCAATGTCGCGGTAACGGTTGAACTCTTCCGGAGTAACGTAACGCTCCACCGGCAGGTGGTTCGGTGTCGGGCGCAGGTACTGGCCCAGGGTCAGAATGTCCACGCCGATGGCACGCAGGTCGTCCATGGTGCGCAGAATTTCTTCTTCGGTTTCGCCCAGGCCCAGCATCAGGCTGGTTTTGGTGAGTACATCGGGCCGGTGTTTCTTGGCGTGGGCCAGCACGCTCAGAGTCTTCTCATATCCGGCACGGGGGTCGCGCACCCGGTGGGTCAGGCGCTCAACGGTTTCAACGTTCTGGGCAAAGACGTCCAGCCCGGAATCCACCACTTTTTCAACATCGTTCATCACCGCATCGAAATCCGGCGTTAACGCTTCCACAGCGACTTCCGGCGTGCGTTCTTTGATGGCTGAGACGCAGGCGGCATAGTGTGCCGCGCCGCCATCGGGGAGGTCGTCCCGGTCGACCGACGTCAGCACGATATAGCGCAGTCCCATCAGCTCCACCGACTTGGCGGTGTTTTCCGGTTCTTCCGGGTCGAGCCAGCCCTTCGGGTTACCGGTGTCCACGGCGCAGAACTTGCAGGCCCGGGTGCACACCGACCCCATGACCATGATCGTAGCGGTGCCGTTGGTCCAGCATTCACCAATGTTGGGGCAGTGGGATTCCTGGCAGACCGTGCTCAGGCGGTGTTCGTTCACATTCCGGCGCACGGCATCGTAGCGTTCGCCTCCGGGCATTCGTGCCCTCAGCCATTTGGGCTTGCGTTCCAGGGGCGGCTTTTCCGTGCCTGATGATGAACGCTTGACCCCGTCCTTGATGGCGGAGAAACCGTGTTCATTGCGGAATTTGGAACCACTGGTAATGCGGGGCTTCGCGCTTTCGCTCATTGGCCGGAAACTCTCGGATAAGGATGTGGATAACCTCTAAGAGTAATGGGCCGGCTGAACGGTTACAAGGCGGGTAGGGGCAATCACGGGGTCACCGGGCACGACTTTGGTCGTACCCGGTTGAGGGAGATCAAGCCTGGGATTTTTCCAGAGCCTGAGCGATGTCGGCAATAATGTCGTCGGCGTCTTCAATGCCGATGGACAGCCGCACCAGGTCTTCGCTGACGCCGGCACTCTTGAGTTCGTCGGCATCCAGCTGGCGGTGCGTGGTGGTGGCCGGATGACAGGCCAGAGACTTGGCATCGCCAATGTTCACCAGGCGCAGGATCAGGTCCAGGGCATCGATGAATTTCGCGCCCGCCTCACGGCCGCCCTGGATGCCAAAGCTCAGAATACCGGAGGCTTTGCCGCCGCAGATCTTGTCACAAGTCGCCTTGTAAGGGCTGTTGGCCAAGCCTGCGTAGTTTACCCATTCCACCGACGGGTGATCCTGCAGGAATTGAGCAACCTTCTCGGCATTCTCACAGTGGCGTTCCATGCGCAGAGCCAGGGTTTCCAGGCCCTGCATGATCAGGAACGAGTTGAAGGGCGACAGGGCAGAACCCGTGTTACGCAGAGGTACGACACGACAGCGGCCAATAAACGCGGCGGCACCCAGGGCTTCGGTGTAGACCACGCCGTGATAGGAGGGGTCTGGCTGATTCATCATCGGGAACTTGTCGGCACTGGCGGCCCAGTCGAACTTTCCGGAATCGACCACCACGCCCGCCACGGTGGTGCCGTGGCCGCCGATGTATTTAGTCAGCGAGTGAATCACGATATCTGCGCCATGCTCGAACGGGCGGCACAGGGCCGGCGTGGCTACGGTGTTGTCGACGATCAGAGGAATGCCGTGCTTGTGGGCAATCTCGGCCCATTTCTGGATATCGACTACGTTGCCGGCCGGGTTGCCAATGGACTCGCAGAACAGCGCGCGGGTTTGATCGTCGATGGCGTTTTCCACAGCCGTAAAATCATCGTGGCGCACCATCTTGCACTCGATGCCCTGGTTGGGCAGTGAGTGGGCGAACAGGTTGTACGTGCCACCGTAGAGCTGACTGGTGCTGACGATGTTGTTGCCCACTTTACAGATGGTTTGCAGGGCGTAGGTAATGGCGGCCATGCCAGAGGCGACCGCCAGGGCGCCAACGCCACCCTCGAGTGCGGTCATGCGCTCTTCCAGCACGTTGTTGGTCGGGTTCATGATTCGGGTATAGATGTTGCCTTGCACCTTCAGGTCAAACAGGTCGGCACCGTGCTGGGTGTCGTCGAAGGTGTACGAGGTGGTCTGGTAAATCGGAGTGGTAGCGGCCTTGGTAGTCGGGTCGCTCTTGAAGCCGGCGTGCAGCGCGAGAGTTGCTGGTTTCATCACAACATTCCTTGCGGGTGGATTGTTCATTGTTGGTTCAGGGGGCTGAGTATGCCACAGGGGCTTGCGCTTCGGCACAGTCCCAGCAGTTATACCCATATAAGGTTGTTGGGGGCATCACGCCAGCGCACCGTACACCAGCGCCCTGAGTTGCTGGCGGATGGGGTAGGACGACGATGGCATCAGTTGGGTCATGAAAATGACCACCAGCTCCTCCTGAGGGTCGACAAAGAAGCTGGTGCTGGCCAGCCCTCCCCAACCGAATTCTCCCTCTGAACCAATGGTCGCTGATTTGGCGACATCGGTTTTGACCGAGAAGCCCAGCCCGAAACCACTGCCGGCGTAGGGTGTCTCGCTGAAACCGCCGATTGAGAGGGCAGGGAGATCGTTGCATCCGGGCAGATGATTCAGGCGCATGAACTCGAGAGTTTTACGCCCGATAATGCGCTGGCCCTGATATTCGCCACCCTGGCACAGCGCCTGCGCGAAGCGGAAGTAGTCGTCAGTCGTGGACACCAGGCCGCCACCGCCAGAGAGAAAACGGGGTGGTTTGAGGTAGCGGGAGCGCCGGGGATCGTCCTGCAGCTTCATGGTGTCGCCGGGTTGATGCAGGTAACAGGCGGCAAAGCGCTCCTGTTGCTCCGGGCGCACATGGAACCCGGTCTCGTTCATGCCCAGCGGTGCAAAGATATGCTCGTGGAAATAAGTATCCAGAGACTGGCCAGAGAGTCGCTCGACAAGATAGCCCAATACATCGGTGGATACCGAATAGTTCCACGCTGAACCGGGAGAAAACTCCAGGGGCAATTCGGCCAGGCGGTCGACCAGTTTGTCGAGTGTCAGGATGGTGCTGCCGTCCAGTTTCAGCTTGCGGTAGGCGGCGTCCACTTCGGTTCGCTCGGTGAAACCGTAGGTCAGCCCCGAGGTATGGGTCATCAGGTCCCGGATGGTCATGGTGCTGGTGGCCGGCGCTGTCTCAAAATCCGGGTGGCTGCCCGCCTTGTATACCCGCAAATTCCGCCAGGATGGAATGTACTTGTGCACCGGGTCGCTCAACAGGAACTTGCCCTGTTCGTAAAGCTGCATCATGGCGATGGAGGTGATGGGTTTGGTCATGGAATAGATGCGGAACACGGTATCCCGTTCCATGGGCAGGTTGCGCTCCACGTCCCTCAGGCCTTGAGCCTCGCACCAGAGAATATGGCCGCGCTGCGCCACCAGCGTAACCGCTCCGGGGATTTTTCCCGGATGAAGATAATGCTCGTCAACAAAAGTCTTGATGCGATTCAGTTGGCTTGCGGCTGGTTTGGGTTGCGGGATGCTGGTCATGGGTCTCGGCTAACTCAAAAGGATGCTGACTGTAAGCAGGCGCTTGAACTATGTACTACGATGAAAGAGTTGTTTTGCACTGCACAGGCAAGGAGTAGCTTCAATGGAACGGAATCCGCTACGTCCAGGTTCATTTACGGCACTGGGGCTCACTATACCCATATGCCGATGCTCAGTAAGCACCTGTGGGCGATGTATCTTACGCGTTCTTGGGGTTATATGGTGCGGGGTTGTGTGGTGAGAGTGCCGGCAAATCGAATTTATCGGAATCGACGGCGTCAGCTCATGGCGGTTACTCTGGCTTGTCTGGTCGGTTGGTCGGGCGCACCGGCCTTTGCCGAGTCGGAGCCGGCCCAGTTGCTTACTATCGTAGCGCCTGAAATTCCGGGAACATCCGAACCGGGGCCGCGGGGACGGGATGTCGAGACCGTGGCTGCGGTGTTCAAAGAGTGCGGCTGGGCCGGGGACTTCATGTATTTGCCCTCGGGCAGGCACCTGTTGGCTTTCGACGACCTGCCAGCGGCGGACGGGGTAATGACGGTGCCGATCGGTTCACAAGTGGAAGGGTTCCCGACCTCGCCCTACATTCGTTACCTGAACGGCGCCTTTTACAATGCTTCCAGAGTGGGGCCGATTGACCAGGTTGAAGACCTGAAGGGGTTGCGGGCGGTAACGTTTCGTAATGGTATCAGGAACCTCGGTTTGGCGGGTCGGGCGCATGAGTTCGAGTTGCTCATGGAAATATCGAATCAGGAGTTGCATTCGAAGATGCAGCTTGTGGGGCGCATCGATGTCATTCTGGCTGATGGGTTTGTCATTGGTGCTGTCGCAGAGCGTATTCGGTCGGAGCGCAGAAGTGGCAAAACCTGGCCGTTGGAGGGGGATTCTTTTGTTTTCTCGCCGATTTTTGAGCCAACGCCCTACAAGATGGTATTTCGGAAGCCGGGGCTGGCCATGCAGTTTGATCAGTGCCTTGGACGGGTCAAGGCACGTGGGGAGCTTCAGGAAATCGACAAAAAACACATCGACCGATACCGGGGCCTGCTTCAGTATCGTGCTGAAGGCGGCCCTGAGCGAGATCCGGACTGACAAGATCGTTCTGCTGTGGTCTCAGGAGCTTTGGTCTGAACCGGCATCCCGATCCGGAAAGACGGTGTCGTAGCACCAGGTGAAAACGAACGCATACACCAGATAAAACAACACAAATGCGATATCTACGATCAGTGCCTCGATGACACCGATGCCCATCCACCAGGCAATAACAGGAAGGAAGGCCAGCATCAGGCCAAATTCGAAGCTGATGGCATGCACGAAGCGGATTCTGAGTGATTTTCGCGTTGTGCCGAAGCGCCGTTTCAGTGCGTGGTCAAAGGCCAGGTTGAATACGTAGTTCCAGGTTGTCGCCATCGTTGCGCCGATGGCGGCCAGGACGCCGGTTCTTGCGAGGTCGAAACCAAAAACAATGGCAGCGAGGGGAACGGACAGTATCAGGCCAATGGCTTCAAACATGACGGCCTGGCGAACTCGGTCAAGCGGGGTTCTCATAAAGTGGTTGTCTGCAAATAGCGGGTCGTCCCGCAATGTAGCCGGAAGGGTGGGGTCGTCCCCGAAACTGAAAAAGCCCGGATCTTTCGAACCGGGCTTTCAGAATACTGGTAGCAAGGGGCGGAGTCGAACCGCCGACCCCAGCATTATGAGTGCTGTGCTCTAACCAACTGAGCTACCTTGCCATTTCGCTTTGGGACACGCCCCAAACGAGGCGCGTATTTTCGGTATTTGTGTTCAGCCTGTCAAGGCCTTGCCGGCAAAAAACCGGAAAAACTAAACGTTGAAGCGGAAGTGGATAACATCGCCGTCCTGGATAATGTAATCCTTGCCCTCAAGGCGCCATTTTCCGGCATCTTTGGCACCGGCTTCGCCGTTATACTGAACATAGTCGTCGTAGCTGACGACCTCGGCGCGAATAAAGCCTCGCTCAAAATCGGTATGAATAACGCCCGCGCCCTGCGGTGCGGTGGCGCCGATTTTAACGGTCCAGGCCCGGACTTCCTTAACGCCTGCGGTGAAGTAGGTTTGTAAGCCCAGCAGGCCGTATCCCGCCCGGATCACGCGGTCCAGGCCCGGCTCTTCCATGCCCATCTCGTCCAGAAACATGGATTTCTCTTCGTCTTCCAGCTCGGAGATCTCCGCTTCCAGTTTGTTGCAGATGGGCACCACAACGGCATTCTCGGAGGCGGCAATCTCCCGGACCTTGTCCAGATGAGGGTTGTTCTCGAAGCCGTCCTCGTTGACGTTGGCAATGTACATGGTGGGCTTGACGGTGAGCAGGCACAGCTCCCGGATCAGCGCCATCTGGTCTTTGTCCAGGTTCATGCTGCGCACCGGCTTGCCTTCGTTCAGCACCGGCAGCAGTTGTTCGAACATGGCCAGCTGGGCCTTGGCCTCTTTATCGCCACTTTTTGCAACGCGCTGAACCCGCTTGATCGCTTTCTCCACGGTATCCAGGTCTGCCAGGGCCAGCTCGGTGTTGATCACGTCGATATCTGAGGCGGGGTCTACCTTGTTGGCAACGTGGATGACGTTGCCGTCTTCGAAACAGCGGACGACGTGGGCAATGGCATCGGTCTGGCGAATGTTGGCCAGAAACTGGTTGCCAAGCCCCTCGCCCTTGGAAGCGCCAGCAACCAGGCCGGCAATGTCCACAAATTCCATGGTGGTGGGAAGCACCCGCTCAGGCTTGACGATTTCAGCGAGCTTGTTCAGGCGAGGGTCCGGCATGGGCACCACGCCCGCATTTGGCTCGATGGTGCAGAACGGGAAGTTTTCCGCGCCGATGCCCGCTTTGGTCAGTGCGTTGAACAGGGTGGATTTGCCGACGTTGGGAAGGCCGACGATACCGCAGTTAAATCCCATGGAATGCCTCTGCTGGAACGAAAAATTTGGAGCGGATTATACCGGTGTATCGGTATGGGTGCGAGTAAGGGGTTGTGTCCGGCCTCAGGGGGCTGGTTTGAAACTGTGCAGGCGGTTCATGGCGGCGGCCAGCTGGCCGTTGGCTGCGTCGGGCAAGACCCGTATAACCTCGTCGAACACCGCGTTGAGCTGTTCGCTTTCCTGTTTGCCCAGTCGGCCGAGTACAAAGCCGGTTACTTTTCGGCTGTCGCCGGGATGGCCGATGCCCAGCCGCAGGCGTTGGAATGCGTTCGTGCCCAGGTGAGCAATACTGTCCCGCAGGCCGTTGTGGCCTCCGTGGCCGCCACCTTTTTTCAGTTTGGCGGTGCCGGGCGGAAGATCCAGCTCGTCGTGAGCAATCAGAATCTGTTCAGGGGAGATCTTGAAGAAATCTGCAAGGGCTTTGACAGAGGTGCCGCTGCGATTCATGAAGGTGCTTGGGTTAAGCAGATGCAGGTCGAGGCCCTGCCAGTGGATGCGGGCGTAAAGACCGTGGTATTTCTTTTCGGGGCGGAGCGTCTGGCCCGCTTCGCGGGCCAGCGCTTCGACGAACAGGGCACCGGCATTGTGGCGGGTATTCTCGTAGTCGGCGCCCGGATTTCCCAGGCCGACGATCATGACAATATCCTGTGCCATTACCGGTTTCCCTCGTCAGTACTGCGGGAGCAATTACTCCTCGCCGCCTTCCTCGCCTTCGGCTTCCTCGGCGTCATCCGCCTTGGCACCCTTCGGCTTGTGGATAGAGGCAACCGGCTGGTCGTGGTCTTCGCCCTGCAGCAGAGCAGCAACCTCAACGTCCTTCGGCAGTTTCAGGTCGCTCAAGTGCACAACCTGGTCCATTTCAACGTCGTTCAGGTCGACTTCAATGAACTCCGGCAGGTTCTGCGGCAGACAGATAACCTCTACCTCGGTCATGGTGTGGGAAACCACGCCGCCCTGCAGCTTCACGGCCGGGGCCGTTTCTTCGTTCAGGAAGTGCAGCGGAACGTTAACGTGGATCTTGTGGTTCTTGTCCACACGCAGGAAGTCGGCGTGGGTCAGAATGGGCTTGTACGGGTGACGCTGAAGATCCTTCAGGATCACGCTCTCTTTCTGGCCCTGGATGTCGACCGTCAGGATGTGAGAGAAGAAGGCTTCGTTTTCGATGGCCTTTTTCAGCTCGTTGTGCCAGATGGCAACCGGAGTTGCTTCCTTGTCACCACCGTAGATGATGGCCGGAATTTTACGCTCTTCGCGACGCAGGCGGCGGCTCGCACCCTTCCCCTGATCGTCACGAGGAAATGCTTCAATAACGAAATCCTGAGACATGATAATTACCTCGTTGATCACCTGAACCGCCCGCGACCAGGCATCTGAACAGATGAGTACTTTTAAAAGGCCGGGGTTTTCCGACCGATGAAAAGGGTCGGGAGCCCTGTTGGACTCCCGACCCGGAAATTGCTTTTGCCTTTAAAATCAGCCGGCTGGCTTTTCAGACATTCTCGAACATGGCGCTGATGGACTCTTCGTTGCTTACGCGACGAATGGATTCGGCCAGCAGGCCTGCCATATTGAGGGGGCGGATTTTAGCACAATTTTTGGCTTTGTCACCCAGCGGGATGGTGTCGCACACCACCAGCTCGTCCAGATCAGAGTTGCTGATGTTTTCAATGGCCGGCCCGGACAGTACCGGGTGGGTAATGTACGCGACTACCCGTGAGGCACCACGCTCTTTCAGGGCGTTGGCTGCCTTGCACAGAGTGCCGGCAGTATCGACGATGTCGTCTACCAGGATGCAGGTTTTGTCCTGTACGTCACCAATAATGTGCATGACCTGGGACACATTGGCTTTCGGGCGACGCTTGTCGATGATGGCGAGATCGGCATCATCCAGGCGTTTGGCCACGGCTCGGGCGCGGACAACGCCGCCAACGTCCGGGGATACCACTACAAAATTCTCGAACCGTTGCTTTTCGATGTCCTCGAGCAGAACGGGAGTGGCGTAGATGTTATCCACCGGGATGTCGAAGAAGCCCTGAATCTGGTCTGCGTGCAGGTCTACCGTTAACACGCGATCAACGCCGATGCTGGAAATCATGTCGGCAACGACTTTTGCGCTGATGGCTACCCGGGTAGAGCGAACACGACGATCCTGGCGGGCATAGCCGTAATAGGGAATAACGGCGGTGATGCGTGTGGCGGAGGCGCGGCGCAGGGCGTCGGCCATCACGATCAGTTCCATCAGGTTGTCGTTGGTGGGGTAGCAGGTGGGCTGAATAATGAAAACGTCGTGGCCACGTACATTTTCATTGATCTCAACGGTGGTTTCGCCATCGCTGAAACGGCCTACAGTGGCCTGGCCCATGGGAATATGGAGTTTTCTGGCAATGTCGCGCGCGAGTTCAGGATTGGCATTACCAGCGAAGATCATCAATTTGGACACGACAGTATCCTTCTCGGTATCGGCGTTTGATTCAGAAGAAGCGGGAGAAAGGTGGCTGGGGTGGCAGGATTCGAACCTGCGCATGACGGGATCAAAACCCGTTGCCTTACCACTTGGCGACACCCCAATATCATCGTGCTTTCTTGGCATCATTTCAGCTCTGTTAGCTTTTGGTGTAGAGGTGAAATGTTCACCCCTTTAGCTACGAACCCCGTGATGCCGGAGGGTTTGCTTTCCCAGATAATCCGGGCTGCGGATTCTGTCGGGAAACGTCCAAAAATGCAAGCCCCGGTTCCGGTTAATCTTGCAGGTCCGAATTGTGAAAGCCAGTCCAGGCTCTGGTTAACCTCAGGATACAGTTTACGAACTACATCCTCACAGTCGTTTCGGTACCTCGAGGCGTCTCCCTCAAAAGCGGGGCGTATTTTGATTTTTGCGGTGTCCCTTGTCAACCCTTCTGTTGAAAAAATCTTTCCGGTGTTGATGTTGCAGTCGGGTTTCAGCACCACAAACCAGTCTTCTGGCGGGTTTGCGGGGGTCAGGATTTCGCCGACGCCTTCACCGAAAGCGGCTTGCCCTCTCACGAATACTGGCACGTCGGCTCCCAGGGACAGGCCGATCTCGGCCAGTGCCTCTTCGCTCAGGCCCAGTTGCCAGAGCCAGTTCAGGCCGACAAGTGTGGTGGCGGCGTTCGAGCTGCCGCCGCCAAGACCGCCTCCCATCGGCAGGCGCTTGTCGATGCGGATAGTGACACCGGGGAGCGGGTGTTCGGCGATGCTGGCCAGAGTTTGCGCGGCCCTGATCACGAGATTGTCGCGGTCAGCAACACCGGGAATGGGGCTTTCCAGGCGCACTCCGGGATGCTCTGGGGTCAGCGTGAACCTTATCGTGTCGCCGTAATCCAGAAACTGGAACAGGGTCTGGAGCTCGTGGTAGCCGTCTGGCCGTTTTCCGACCACGTGCAGGAACAGGTTTAATTTGGCTGGAGAGGGCAGGGTGATGGAGCTTGCCACGGTTCAGTCCTCCTGCTGCCACTGACTGATGACGACCCGCACGCGCTTGTCTCCGTTCAGGGCTGTGATTCTTGCGGGCAGGGCAGGGAGGTTGTCGATGAACCCCTGCCAGCGGTCATAGCGGATCTCCCAGCCACCCTGCCGGATGATGGCCAGTTGCCGTTGCTCGTCGAATAGCAGGCGGAAGTCGCCATCGGGTGCCGGCAGCCCGCGAATCCACCAGGCGAGGTTGTCGATAGGAAGATTCCAGCCCGTTGCCGCGGCTACCAGGTGCTCCGGATCGGAAGACTGGTAGATGTCACCGTTGGTGAGTGTCAGCTCGATAAATCCGGGGACACCCTGAAGCCGCGTTGTACCCATGCCAAGAAAAGACGAAGAGAGTGTCAGGTCGTACCGTTCGCCCTGCTGGCGCCAGGCGTTGATGAGGGCGGTTCCGCTGTCGGAAGGTTGTTTTACCGCCAGCTTTCCTTGCAACTGCCACTGATCAAAGCGGCTCAGGCGATGGCTGCGCTCTGCCCAGTCACCCGGAGGTTGGTTGGTCATGCCCTCGGGGAGTGGTTCAAGCTGAATCGTGGTGCAGCCGCTTGCGATGACCGCCAGCAGTGCCAGAAGGAGTGCCCGGGCGATCATTGCCGGGCCTCACCCGTGGTCAGGCGCTCAATGGTTTCCAGCAGGATGTCGTGCTCCGGGTTTTGCTCCATGCCTTGTTCCCAGATAAGGCGCGCCTGTTCCCTGTTGCCGGTTACCCAGAGTACCTCGCCATAGTGCGCGGCGACTTCCGGGTCCGGATATGCCTCCCAGGCGCGGGCCAGGTAGTCCAGGGCCTCTTCGGTATGTCCCTGGCGAAACAGTACCCAGCCCATGCTGTCGAGAATGGCGGGGTTTTCCGGGTCCAGCGACAGGGCTTTCTCGATCTGGGTGCGTGCTTCATCCAGCCGATCGGTTCGAACGGTCAGAATGTAGCCCAGGGCATTCAGCGCGATGGCGTTGTCTGGCTGGGCTTGCAGGAGGGTCTTCAGGTCTTTTTCAGCTCTGGCCGGATCGCCCATGGTATCCAGCAGCATGGCTCTTGCGTAGCGTATCTCGATATTGCCGGGATAGCTTTCGAGGGCGCTGTCGGCGGCGCCCAGAGCCTGTTCGTTCTGCTCCTGGTCAATCAGCAGATTGACCTCCAGTAGCCAGAACTTTTCTGCGTGATTCGGCAGCTTGTCTCGCAGGCTCTGAATGTGGGTAATGGCCTGGTGCAGTTGTCCTGCTTCGGCCTGCAGTTCACTGGCGCGGGCCAGCGAGGGGAAGAAGTAATTGCCGCGTTCCACCTGCTGATAGAATTCGATGGCCTGAAGGGGGTTGCCCGCCTCTTCTTCCAGTCTGCCCAGGTAATAATGGGCTTCATCCTGATGGTGCCCTTGTCCAATCAGGCGGTTGAGTTCTTGCCGGGCAAGCTCCGGGTGATCATTTTCGAGGGCAACCAGGGCATGGGAGAGTCGCAGGCCGGGCGTTTCCGGGTAGCGCTTGACCAGGCGCTCGAATTCGTCCTGCGCGGCCTGGAGTTCACCCTCATTGATCAGCATCCGGCCGTAGAGCGTGCCCATTTGCCGGTTGCCGGGGAAGCGCCGGGTATTGGTGGTCAGGTAATTCAGGGCTTCCTGTTGCCGGCCGGTCTGGTACAGCAGGTCGCCTTTCAGGATGATGGCGGGCTGGAAGTTGGGCTGCCTGGCCAGTAGCGCGTTGATCTGGTCGAGGGCCTGATCCCGGGCCCCGGTTATCTTCTGCAGCAGGGCGATGCTGTACTGGAGTTCGGGATTCTCCGGGTGCTTCTGCGCCAGTTCCATGTAAAGGCCCAGAAGCTCCTGCTGTTGGGCCGGGGGCAGGTTGGAGGCCATCGCTGCCAGGCTGTCGAAGTCTGCATCCTCGCCCTGATTCATAATCTGCTCCATATGGAACAGCGCGTTCTCGAGTTGCTGGCGCTTTACCGACTGGATGGCGGATATCCTGTGGGCCTCCAGGTTATTCGGGTCGACATCCAGCCAGAGTGTTGCCAGTTGTTGCTGGGCGTTGTCTGCGTTCAGAGATTGGGCTATGCGCATGGCGCGTTCGATGACACCCGGGTCCCGCGAGCTTTTGGCGGCCTGCAGATAATTTACCAGGGTAACGTCGTAGCGGCCGCGCTGGCCCGCCACTTCTGCGGACAGCAGCTGGTAGAGTTCGTCTGGCTCGAATTCTGCGTAGTGAGTGGGGCCGCTGGTTGGCCGGGTTGCGGGTGGGCTCATATCCGTTGCCGCATTTTCCGTTGCCGGGGTTGCTTTAAAAACGGTACAGCCGGGCAGGGTGACGAGGGTAAGCCCCAGCAGGCAGCTAACCAGATACGGTGCGGATTTTTGCATGCAACTTCCTGTGTGCTCTCGGCGATAAGTCAATGAATACCATTTTCTGCCTTTTAATTGAGGCAGATCGGGTCGCGGCGACGGCGAGAGCCCTATAATGGCATAAGCGTCTGAACTTGCCCAACCTGTCCGCACTTGCCGAAGCTGACAGGTTTTCGGGTGGCGACCGAGCGGTTGCCCCGTTAGAATGGCGGGTGATTATCCATAATCAGGGCAGGGTTTTCTGTACTCCAAATGGCACTAGTAACGCTGGGAATCAACCATCGCACCGCACCCGTGGAGATCCGCGAGCGTGTGGCGTTTACGCCGGAGCGAATGGCCGCGGCCTTTTCAGAGCTGCGCGCTGCCTCGGGCGCCAGCGAGGCGGCCATTCTGTCGACCTGCAATCGCACAGAACTCTATCTGGCCGGCGACGACGATTGTGCGCCTGCGGTACTGCGCTGGCTGGCCGGTTTCCATGAGCTGGACGTGGCCGATCTGGAAAATGTGCTGTATGTGCACCGGGATTCCGACGCCGTACGGCACATGATGCGGGTTGCGGCGGGGCTGGATTCCATGGTGCTCGGCGAGCCTCAGATTTTGGGACAGCTGAAAGATGCCTACGCCCTGGCCCGGGAACACGCGGCCACCGGCTCCTTCCTGTCGCGACTGTTCGAGCAGACATTTTCGGTGGCCAAGCGGGTTCGCACGCAGACCGCCATTGGCGAGAACCCGGTATCCGTTGCTTATGCCTCGGTCAGCATGGCCCACCACATCTTTGCGGATATGTCCCGCAACAAGGCCCTGCTCATTGGCGCTGGTAAAACCATCGAACTGGTGGCCCGCCACCTGGCAGACGCCGGCGTGCATGATTTTCTGGTGGCCAACCGTACTCTGGAAAGAGCGCAGTCGCTGGCAGAGTCGCACGGAGGGAAAGGCATCCTGTTGTCGGAAATCCCCGACCATCTCTCCGATGTGGATATTGTGATTTCCTCCACCGCCAGCCCCTTGCCCATTCTGGGGAAGGGTGCGGTTGAGCGGGCACTGAAAAAGCGCAAGCATCGTCCTTACTTTATGGTCGATATTGCAGTGCCGAGAGATATTGAGCCGGAAGTTTCGTCACTGGCGGATGTGTACCTTTATACCGTAGACGATCTTCGGCAGGTTATTGAGGAAAATATCCGTTCCCGCGAAGGCGCAGCCCGGGAAGCTGAAAACCTGATTGCCAGTGGCGTGCAGGACTTTCTCGATCAGTTGCGCGCCCTGGACGCCGTTTCTACGCTCAAGCAGTTCCGGCAGCGGGCCGAAATATTGCGGGATGCCGAAACCGAAAAGGCATTGCGTGCCCTGCGGAACGGCACCGACCCGGAGACCGCACTGCGTTCCCTGGCCAGGGGACTCACCAACAAACTTCTGCATCAACCCTCGGTACAGGTGCGCAAGGCGATGGCCGAAGGCCGTACCGAAGTCACCGAATGCCTGAGGGAGCTGTATCAGCTGGACGCACTGGAAGCTGACGAGCCGACCACCACGGAAAAACTATGAAACCATCCATCCAGTCCCGCCTCGAACAGCTTGTTGAACGGTTCGAGGAGGTGAACGCGTTGCTGAGCGATGCATCGGTAATTGCCAATCAGGACAAATTTCGGGATCTGTCGCGGGAATTCGCCGAAATCGAGCCGGTGGTCAAATGTTTTCAGGCATGGCAGCAGTCTCTGGAAGACATAGACGCGGCAACCGAACTGGCGAAAGACGGCGATGCGGATATGCGGGAAATGGCGGAAGAAGAGTTGTCTGACGCCCGCGTTCGCTGCTCAGAGCTGGATGAAGAACTCCAGCGTTTGATGTTGCCGAAAGATCCCAACGACACCAAAAACGTCTTTCTGGAAGTCCGGGCCGGCACCGGCGGAGATGAAGCGGCCATCTTTGCCGGTGATCTCTTTCGAATGTATTCCCGTTACGCTGAAAAACACCGGTGGCAGGTGGAAGTGATCAGCGAAAACGAAGGCGAGCACGGGGGCTACAAGGAAATCATTGCCCGGCTGTCCGGCGATGCTGTGTATGGCACACTGAAATTCGAATCCGGTGCGCACCGGGTACAACGGGTACCGGAAACCGAATCCCAGGGGCGAATTCATACCTCGGCCTGCACGGTTGCGGTAATGCCAGAGGCAGACGAAGCCGAGGCGGTGGAAATCAACAAGGCCGACCTGCGGGTGGATACCTTCCGCTCCTCTGGTGCCGGTGGCCAGCACGTCAACAAAACCGACTCGGCCATTCGCCTTACCCATTTGCCCACGGGCATTGTGGTGGAATGCCAGGAAGAGCGTTCCCAGCACAAGAACCGCGCCAAGGCCCTGAGCCTGCTGGCCTCCCGTCTTCAGAATGCCGAGCTGGAAAAACAGCAGAAAAACCGCGCGGAGACCCGGAAAAGCCTGGTGGGCAGTGGTGATCGCTCCGAGCGAATCCGCACCTATAACTTTCCCCAGGGGCGGGTTACCGACCACCGGATCAACCTCACGCTCTACAAGCTGGACGAAGTGATTGCCGGCGATCTGGACGCGGTGGTGGTGCCCCTGCAGCAGGAACATCAAGCCGAGTTGCTGGCAGACATGGCCAATGAGCAGCAGTGAACGTTCGCTCACCGTTGAGGCCCTGTTAAAAGAGGCGGCCAGCCGGATTACCAGTGAATCGCCCGGGCTGGATGCCGAATTGTTGCTCAGCCACATCACCGGTCTGACCCGCACCAGTTTCCGGGCCTGGCCAGAGCGGGCCGTGCCGGTAGAACAGGCAGAGCAGTTTTTCACCCTGGTGGCCAAGCGTGCCAGTGGCCAACCCGTCGCCTATCTGCTGGGTGAGCAGGAATTCTGGTCGTTACCCCTGAAAGTCAGCCCGTCAACCCTGATTCCCCGGCCAGATACGGAGTGCGTGGTAGAGGCCACGCTGTCGCTGGATTTGCCCGCTAAGGCAAGTGTGCTGGATCTCGGCACCGGCACCGGCGCCATCGCACTGGCGCTGGCCAGTGAACAGCCTGGCTGGCAGATTATGGCCAGTGACCGTGTTGAAGACGCGGTCGCCCTGGCACGGGAAAACAGCCAGCGCCTGAACCTGCCCATTACCGTGACAAAGAGCCACTGGTTCGACCAGATTCCCGCCGGTACATTCGACCTGCTGATTTCCAATCCACCGTATATACCGGCCAGCGACCGTCATTTGAGGGCCGGCGATGTGCGCTTCGAGCCTGAATCTGCCCTTGTAGCCGGCGACGACGGCCTGGACGATATCCGCCTGCTGGTGACCGAAGGCCTTGCCTGGCTCAATCCCGATGGCTGGATGCTGCTGGAACACGGCTACGATCAGGGTAGCGCCGTACGGGATTTGTTTGCCAAAGCCGGATGGCGCAACATAGAAACCCGCAAAGATTACGGCGGCAATGATCGCATGACCCTGGCCCGGAAACCGGCCAGCGACCAATAGCGAGAACAACCATGCTCAGCGACGAAGAACTCCTCCGCTACAGCCGGCAAATTCTGATGCCCCGGTTCGACATCGCCGGCCAGGAAAAGCTCAAGGCCGCCCACGTACTGGTTATCGGCGCCGGTGGCCTGGGTTGCCCGGTTGCCCTGTACCTCGGGGCCGCAGGCGTTGGCCACCTGACTCTGGTTGACGACGACCAGATCGAACTGGCCAATCTGCAGCGCCAGATCGCCTTTGAACAGAGCTGGCTGGGCGATTCAAAAGCCGGGCGTCTGGCCGAGCGGGTTAGGGCGATCAATCCGGAGATTGCTGTTAATGCAGTCAATCGCCGGGTGGATGGCGATGATCTGCGCCAGTTGGTGAGCGAATCCACGCTGGTGCTGGACTGCACGGACAACTTCAACACCCGGTTCGCGCTGAACCGGGCGTCCGTAGCTTCGAAAGTGCCCCTTGTTTCGGGTGCTGCAATACGGGGTGAGGGCCAGCTTTCCGTTTACGATCCGCGCCAGTCGGAAAGCCCCTGTTACCACTGCCTGTATCCTGAACAGGGCAACGAAGACCTGACCTGCTCCGAAGTCGGCGTTATCGCTCCGCTCGTCGGCATGATTGGCTCAGCACAGGCGATGGAAGCCATCAAGGTTATCTCGGAAATGGGCAAACCATTGGTGGGTCGTCTGCTCATTCTGGACGCCTGGCAGATGGAATGGCGAGAAATGAAACTCGCCAAAGACCCGGGGTGCCCGGTGTGTGCAGGCTAGTGCCAGAGTAGTGCTGGGTTGGGGGTGGCCTTCCAAAAATTTGCGGAGCCATGGATGGCGGAGCAGAAGCGCCACAGGGATGTGCCGCAAGGAGCGTTTTTTGGAAGGCCACCCCCAATCCGGCACGGCGGTTCGAACACCAAAAGCTCAGTCTTTCAGCGCCTGAAACCTGGCGATGGCTTCTTTACGGGACTCTTTCAGGTCCACAATGGGTCTGGGATAGCCTTTGGGGATAACACCACCCTTGGAAGGATCATGAATCCGCTTGTTGTCCAGCTTCGCCAGCTCCGGCACCCAGTTCCGAATAAACTCACCCTTCGGATCAAACCGCTCACTCTGGGTCACCGGATTGAACACCCGAAAGTAGGGCGCAGCATCGGTCCCCGTTGAGGCACTCCACTGCCAGCCACCGTTGTTAGACGCCAGAAAGCCATCCACCAGATTCTGCATAAACCAGGCTTCGCCCAGCCGCCAGTCGATGAACAGGTTCTTGGTCAGGAACATGGCAGTGATCATCCGCAGGCGATTGTGCATCCAGCCGGTGGCTTTCAACTGGCGCATGGCCGCATCCACAATAGGGATGCCCGTGCGGCCTTCCTTCCAGGCTTCGAAATGCTCGCCCGGTGAGTTCCACACCAGCGCCTCGGTTTCCTCCTTGAACGCACGGTGCATACTTACCCGCGGGTAGTGGTACAGGATATGAATGTAGAAATCCCGCCAGGCTATCTCGTTGATCCAGGTTTCAACGCCTTCCCCCGATACACCACTGTCCCTGGCCGCAATCAGGCACTGCCGCCCCGACAGCACGCCGTTGGCCAGGTACGGAGACAGGCAACTGGTGCCATCCAGAGCCGGAAAGTCCCGCTCCTCCTTATATTTTTTTGCCTGATCACCAAGGAACGCCTCCAGGCGATCGTGGGCTGCGGCCTCGCCGGTGGGCACCAGCGGCGCCGGCGCATCTTTGAATGGCGCGGGCAAAGTGTCGGTCTGCTCGGGCTGGACCGCTTTGGCGATCGCCGTGGGCGCAGGATGCAGGCTCGGGCGGGTTTCCTCTATCCAGCTACGCCAGCGGCGGGAGAAGGGCGTGAATACCGAATAAGGTTCATTCTGCTGAGTCAGTATTTTGCCGACCGGAGCCACGGTCTGGTCCCGGTACTTGGCAACCCGGATGCCGGCATCGGCCAACCGATCTCGCAGGGTTTTGTCCCGCCGGCGCTCGTTGATGCCGTATTCCTCGTTAAAGTGGACTTCGGCAATCTGGTTTTCCCGGCAAAAAGTTTGCAATTTCTCGGCCCCGTCGTCAAAGCGCTTGGCCTTGAGGAATGCCAGGGGAATGCCGAGTTTGGCCAGTTCCGTTGCCAGGGCATTGGCGTGTTCCAGTACAAAGCGCACCCGGGCGGCAGACCAGTCATGCTGCTGCCATTGTTCCGGGGTGATCAGAAAACAGGCCCGCACGGCATCGCCGGAATTGCACGCAGCGGTCAAGGCGGGGTTGTCTGCCAGGCGAAGATCATTGCGGAACCACACCAGTTGTGTCATCAGAGCATCCAAAGCGTTGTCAGGTTCATATAGGGGTAAATACAACCCAAAAAATCATAGGGTTGTATATTCGCTGCAACTACTGGATTGGATTATAGTGAAAGAACGCTGCCAACGATTTGCCCGAACACAAGGAGTTGTTATCCAGGCATGACCGAGCCAACCGAGCCTCCCCGAGAGGGTATTTGGGCGCACCCCTATCATCTGGTGTCCGGCCAGACACAGCATCATCAATTGGGCCGCGCACGGGTCTGGATTACCTTGTTGGATCAGGAATGGCAGATTCGCGAGCAGCAGCTCGATACCCATTCCGACACACTGAACTGGCAGGAAACGCTGGGCCACACGCTGCCATCTGCAGACTTGCCGGTGCAGCGATTCTTCCGCATGGAAGACGGCGGCGTGGTTCGGTTTAATCCGGCGATGGCGGGGTTGCCAACGGTTATACGCCCGTTCCAGCCCCTGACTATTCCGGCGGGGGGGCGATGCCTGCTGTATGTCGGCACTTCCCTGTGGATGAAAGTCTGTGTCGGGGACAACCAGACCGAACTGACCGAGATTCCCCTGGCAGTACCCTCGATGACCTGGCTTGGCCGGAACACCATGGAAGGAGAACTGTGTTACGCCTCGTCCACGTTTGGTCGGCTGGCTCTGGAAGCGGTACCCAAGCGCCCCTGGCGCGCGGTCACTCCGGTGACCATTGTGAATCGCAGGGAGCAGGCGCTGTTGCTGGAGCGATTCAGCCTGCCAACCCCCTTGCTCTCGTTGTTCCGTAACGAACGCGACCAGCTCTGGACCCCCGGGGTCACCGTTGAATGCGAGACCGATATGAATTCGGCCAGCCTGCACATTGAGCAAACGGTGCCGGCATATGCTGGAGAGTGCCGGCCGGTGGCGCCGGCCAGGGAGAAAATGATCAAGGGGCGCCGCCTGGTGCGGGCGTTTGATCGAATGTTTGGCTGAGGCCGTCAGAGGCAGGATGTTTCATGGAAGCGATTGCAGCTACCTTTAACCAGATTATCAGTGGTATTGCCTGGGGCCAGTGGCTCTCGGCGGGCTTTCTGATGCTGCTGGGTATGTTTCTCGGCACCCTGCTGGCCCGCAGCGCAGGACGCCTGGTCGAAAATCGCACGTCCCGGCACCATCAGGTGTTGATCCGGCGGCTGGTGTTTTACCTGGTGTTCGTGCTGTTTGCCATCGCGGCACTGCGGGAGGCCGGTTTTTCGCTGGAGGTGGTACTGGGGGCCGCGGGTATCCTGACGGTCGCGATCGGCTTTGCGTCACAGACCTCGGCATCCAACATTATCAGCGGCCTGTTTCTGGTGATGGAGCGCCCGTTCGAGATTGGCGATGTGATTGAGGCAGACGCCACCATCGGTGAAGTGGTGGCCATCGATCTGCTCAGTGTGAAGCTCCGGACGCCGGATAACCTGTATGTGCGGATCCCCAATGAAACCTTGATCAAAACGCGGGTGGTGAACCGTTCCCGATTTCCGATCCGCCGTATCGACCTGGTAATCGGGATCGCCTACGCCGAGGATGTGGAGAGGGTTCGCGATCTGTTGCTCAAACTGGCCGAAACCGACCCCCATTGCCTGGAGGAACCCCGGCCCTTTGCGCTGGTGACGGGGTTTGGCCCATCGTCTGTGGACCTGCAGTTCTCCTTCTGGGTTGCCCGCGAGGCGTTCCTTGAGGGCCGTGGCGCCATGATGATCGCGGTCAAGAAGGCGCTGGACGGGGCGGGTATCGAGATTCCCTTCCCGCACACCAGTGTCTATGCCGGCAGTCATTCCGAGCCTTTCCGAATACAGCTGGTAGGATCGGAACAACCGCAAGAAAAGGAATTGCCCGATGTCGACAGCAAAACATGAAACCATCAAAACCATTCCCGCTACAGATGCTGATAACAAAGTCAGCCTGGGGTGGCGTGAATGGGTGGCCCTGCCGGACCTGGATGTTCGACGCATCAAGGCCAAAGTGGATACCGGGGCCAGAACGTCCTGCCTGCATACCTTCCGCACCGAGCCTTACACTGAAAACGGTGAGCGCCGTGTCCGATTCTGGGTACACCCGGTTCAGAACGATCTGCACCATGTGGTGGAATGCGATGCGCGGGTACTGGACGAACGCATGGTCTCCGACTCCGGCGGCCATAAAGAGCAGCGGCTGGTGATCGAAACCACCCTGGTGGTTGGTGACCAGAGCTGGCCCATAGAAATGACACTGACCAACCGGGACTCCATGAGATTCCGGATGTTGCTGGGGCGCACCGCCATGGCGGGGCGCTCAATGGTCTACCCTGAAGCTTCTTACCTTGCCGGTGAGCCGGCACCAAGGAATTGATTATGAAAATTGCGGTACTGTCGCGAAACCGTCACCTGTACTCCACCCGTCGCCTGGTGGAAGAGGGCATCAACCGTGGTCATGAAGTGAAGGTGATCGACTGCCTGCACTGTTCCATGAACATCACCTCGGCCGATCCGAAAATCCACTATCACGAGGAGGTGCTGGAGGATTTCGATGTGGTGATTCCCAGAATCGGTGCCTCGGTTACCTTCTACGGCACCGCGGTACTGCGGCAATTCGAAATGATGGGCGTTTTCCCGGTGAATGAGTCGGTGGCCATCACTCGCTCCAGGGATAAATTGCGCTCTCTGCAGTTGTTGGCGCGAAAGGGGGTTGGGATGCCGGTCACCGGGTTCGCCAATAAGCCCGATAACGTGCCTGAACTCCTGAAGATGGTGGGCGGCGCTCCGGTTGTCATCAAACTGCTGCAGGGGACCCAGGGTATCGGTGTGGTGCTGGCGGAAACCCGCAAAGCGGCCGAGAGTGTGATCGAGGCATTCATGGGGCTCAAGGCCGACATCCTGGTGCAGGAGTTCATCAAGGAAGCCGGTGGGGCAGACATCCGCTGCTTTGTCATCGGAGATAAAGTGATTGCCGCCATGAAGCGCCAGGGGGCCGAAGGTGAGTTCCGCTCGAACCTGCATCGTGGTGGCACCGCCTCGTTGATCAGGATTACACCGGAAGAGCGGCGCACCGCCATCGCTGCTGCCAAGGCCATGGGCCTGAACGTGGCGGGCGTGGATTTGTTGCGTTCCAGCCGCGGCCCGCTGGTTATGGAGGTGAATTCCTCTCCGGGCCTTGAAGGCATCGAGAATGCAACCGGCAAGAACGTCGCGGGCCTGATCATCAACTGGACTGAGAAAAACTACCAACCCTGGAAAACCAAAACCCGGGGCAGGGGATAAGCACCCATGGCCAGAGCACCCTTTGAAATCGCCGGCGTTCAGGTGAAAGCCGGAACCCGGGAGACCGTGGAAGTGCCGGTCGCCAAGCTTTATACCCATACGCCGTTGCACATCCCGGTCGAGGTGGTGCACGGCCGGCGGGATGGCCCGGTGCTGATGGTGTGCGGTGCCATCCACGGTGATGAAATCAACGGCGTTGAGATTATCCGCCGGGTGTTGAAAAACTCGGCCTTACGGCATTTGCGGGGCACGCTGGTGGCGGTGCCGATCGTCAACATCTTTGGGTTTGTCCAGCGCACCCGCTACCTGCCAGACCGCAGGGATTTGAACCGGTGCTTCCCGGGCTCGGAAAGTGGCTCGTTGGGCGGGCGCATTGCCTATCTGCTACGCACCCAGATTATGGAGAGCGTGACCCATATTATCGATTTGCACACCGGCGCCATTCACCGCTTCAACCTGCCACAGATTCGCGCCGAGCTGAAAAACCCGGAAACCGCTCGCATGGCGGAAGCATTTGGTGCCCCCATCATCATCAATGCCGGGCTGCGGGAAGGCAGCCTTCGGGCTTATGCCGATTCTCAGGATATTCCGGTGATCACCTTCGAAGGCGGTGAAGCACTGCGTTTCGACGAGGTGGTCATCTCCAGTGGAGTGAAGGGCGTGATGCGAGTGATACGGGCACTGGAAATGATGCCGGCGCAAAAGGGCCCGAAAGCGCCCAGAAAACGCTCGGAAACCGCTGCCAATTCCCTCTGGGTGCGGGCTGATATCGATGGCATCATGCGCCCGGTGGCCCGCCTGGGGCAGAAAGTGCGTAAAGGCCAGCGGCTGGCCATGGTGGCCGACCCCTTTGGTGAAACCGAAGTGGCCATTACCTCGCCCTGCTCCGGCATCGTCATCTGCGTAAACAACCTGCCGCTGGTGAATGAAGGCGAAGCCATCTATCACGTTGCGCGATTTGATGAACTGGGCGAAGCCGAGAAAGCGATGAATTATTTCCGAAGCACCTACGAAAGCGAAGTGTCTGAGGAAGCGGTTGTCCCGGTGCATCCCTGGGATGAATTTCAGAAATAACCGGCCGTTGGAGAAAACCATGATCTGGCATCAGAACCTTATTGAACTGGCCCCCAGGCCGAGGGGCTTTCATCTGGTTACCGATGAAATTCTGGCGCAGGCGCCGGAACTGACCAACTGTGAAGTGGGATTGCTGAACCTGTTTATTCAGCATACCTCTGCCTCTCTGGCCATCAACGAGAACGCAGACCCGGATGTGCGTGGCGACCTGGAGCGCCATTTCAACGTGATGGTGCCGGAAGATGCCGATTACTACGAGCACACCCTGGAGGGGCCGGACGACACCACCAGCCATATCAAGAACGTGATGATCGGGCCGTCGCTGAGCGTGCCCATTACCCATGGGCGGTTGGCATTGGGCACCTGGCAGGGGCTGTATCTGTGTGAACACCGGAACCGTGCAGGCAGCCGGCGTGTGGTGGCGACGTTGCAGGGGCGGTGGTAAAGGGCGGGTAAAAAAAGAAAACGCCGCCCGGGGCGGCGGCGTTGGGTAACTCCGGAATCAGTCCGCCAATGCCTCCATGGCGTGCTGACCAATGTCCGTGTGGTGCAGAATCGAGCCAAAGGGTTCGATTGCTTCAGCCGGGCCCTGGGTGAACACCAGTACCGGGGTGTTGGTGTGGGTACCGGTAGACCAGACCACGTTCTGCTGTTCAGCCACTTCCCGTGCCAGAAGGTTCTGGCGGTTGTCGTCGGTCTGATACACGAAGAATGCGCCGTTCACATCCATTTTCGGAACCGTCTTCGAGCTCAGGTAGGAGTGACCTTCCGCGTAATAGGGGTTGTCCTCGGTGGCCAGAACTCGGGCTGCCTGGGCTTCGGTGATTTCGAAGCTGGTTTCCGCGTTCACGATGCGAGCCAGGTTGGCCGGAGTCTGTTCGTCTTCGCTCAGGGCGTCGAACTGGCTGTAGAAGATGTCGCCATAAGAGGCTTTCTGCTCGTACAGTTTGTCGAGGGTTGCTACATCGCCGAAGTTGAAGGCCGGTTTGAACTGGTGGTCTTCAAATACGTCGCCCGGCAGGTCCATGGCGTGGGGCAGGTTGTTGGCGGAGTAGCTGAAGCCAAAGCCGCCGGTTTCGTGGTCAGCGGTTACTACCACCATGGTATCGTCGCGGCTTGCGGCCCAGTCCAGAACGTAGTTCAGGGTTTCGTTCATGCGCAGCATTTCGTGCAGCATGGTGCCGGTGTCGTTGTAGTGGCCAGCCCAGTCGATTTGCCCGGCTTCGATCATCAGGAAGAAGCCCTTGTCGTTCTTGGCCAGCGTGCTGATGGCCTTCTCCGACATTTCCTTGAGCGTTGGGATGGTGCGCTCCGGGTCGTTTTTGGTCTGGCTTTCCACGATGCCGTTGGGCAGTGCGGAGTAGGCAAACAGGCCAAGAATCTTGTCGTCCGCCTGGTTCATCTGTTCAAGATTGAAGGCCAGGTCGTAGTCTTTCTGCAGGGCTTCGGCAATCAGATTGCGGTCGTCTTTGCGCTTGGACTTGATGCGCACGGAGCCTTCCGTCAGGGCTTCCAGTTGTTGGCGGGCTTCTGACTGGGCATCGTTGGCCGATTGCGGAATCCAGTAGCGCAGGCCGCCGGAGAGCATGACATCCACATCGTTATTCAGCAGGTCTTCGGCAATTTCATTTTCCAGGCTGCGGTGGCTCTGGTGGGCGGCAAAGCCGGCCGGGGTGGCGTGGGTAATCCGGGTATCCGATACCAGGCCGGTGGATTTGCCCAGGCGCTTGGCCCGTTCAAGGATGCTTTCGGCGGTGTAGCCGTCGGCGTTGGCACCAATCATTTCCGCACCGGCCAGCTGGCCGGTCGCCAGTTGGGTGGCGGAGGCAGCGGAATCGACAATCAGGTTGTCGTTGGCGTGGGTCATAGAGACGCCAATGCGGCCGTTGTCGGCGATGCGGTCAAACGCGGTGATGCCGTCGGTGATGACGGAGTTGGGGGCCTGTTTGGCGTAAGCAAGCAGAAGGCCTATCTGCTGCGGGCCCATGCCATCGCCGATAATCATGATGACATTTTTGGCTTGATCGGCCTCCGGCTCTGAGCTCTGGGAACCGAATTGCAAAGGTGCGCAGGCGGCCAGCAGCAGAGACGAGGCAAGCAGCCCCGCTCCGGCCGTAATGTTGCGGATGTTCATAGATATCCTTTTCACGTGAGTGCTTTTATGGTTATGGAAGGGCGACAAGGCTCGCCCTAGCTATCGTCCAGATGCTTACCAAGCATGGCGTGGTAAAGCTCCCGGTCGCCAATGGCGCCGGTGATCTGGCCGTTTTCTTCCACCAGCAGGCTGTGGCCGGTGAAGTATCGGATCTCCACGGCATCCCGCAGAGGGGTGTCCGGGGCAATACGGGTAGGCTGTTTGGCCAGGCTGTCGATGGCCTGGTCTTGTTCCCAGGGTTGGGTCTGAAAGGTTTGGCCGCCACTGGTGATTACGGCTTTCTCGGCGTTATCCGGGGTGTGCAGCCAGGTGTCGTAGCGCTTGTTCAGGCACCGATTGCCCCGGGTATCTTCCTGAATGCTTTCGATGGGCAGTGCCAGAGAGCGCGCAGCGAGCACGTTCAGCGGGTTGGTGCTGGCCACGAAGCTCTTGACGTAATCGTTGGCCGGTTCCAGAACAATGGATTCCGGCTTGCCGTGCTGAACAATCTGGCCATCCTTCATGATGGCGATGTGGGAGCCCAGCTTGAGTGCTTCGTCCAGATCATGGCTCACGAACACGATGGTTTTCTGCAGTTCTTCCTGCAGGGTCAGCAGTTCATCCTGCAGTTGCTGGCGGATCAGCGGGTCAAGGGCGGAGAAGGGTTCGTCCATCAGGAGGATTTCCGATTCTGTCGCCAATGCCCGGGCGAGCCCCACCCGCTGTCGCATCCCGCCGGAGAGTTCGTCAGGGCGACACTTGGCCCACCCCGACAGGCCTACCAGCTCCAGCTGTTTGGCAACCTTGCTGCGCCGCTCCGCTTTGCTCATGCCTTGCAGTTCCAACCCAAAGGCCACGTTATCTTCCACGGTCAGCCAGGGCATCAGGGCAAAGTTCTGGAAGACCATGGAAATACGCCGGGTGCGAATGTCGCGCCGGGTCTTTTCGTCGGCCTGGGTGAAGTCGACCATCTGGCCGTCATGTTGAATGCGAATGGCACCACTGGTGACTTCGTTCAGGCCGTTAATGCAGCGTAAAAGGCTGGATTTGCCCGACCCGGACAATCCCATCAATACGCAGATTTCGCCTTTCTTTACGCTCAGGTTGGCATTCTGGACACCCACCACCAAGCCGGTTTCGGTCCGGATGTCTGCCCGGTCCATGCCTTGCTCAATCATAGGCAGGGCGCGCTGGGGCTGCTTGCCGAATACCACGTTTACATTTTCAAATTCGATCATGCTGCAGCCTCCGAGGTGTTTTTCTGACGGAAGAAACGGTCCATCCAGATGGCGAGCAGGACAATGGCCAGGCCGGCTTCAAAGCCCTTGCCAATATCGACCGTGTTCAGAGCCCGCACAACCGGGACGCCCAGACCATCAGCGCCAACCAGAGCGGCGATGACCACCATAGACAAAGACAACATGATGCACTGGGTGATACCGGCACCGATGGAGCTCATGGCGGCGGGCAGCTCTACTCTGAACAGCAGTTGCCGGTTGGTGCAGCCAAAGGCTTTGCCGGCTTCTACCAGTTCCGTCGGTACCTGGGAAATGCCCAGGTAGGTCAGCCGTACGGGGGCGGCAATGGCAAAAATAACCGTGGAAATTACGCCCGGTACCACACCCAAGCCGAACAGGGTCAGGGTCGGGATCAGGTAAACGAACGGTGGAATCGTTTGCATCAGGTCCAGGACCGGTTGCAGGAATTTGTACAGCCAGCTGCTGTGGGCCGCGTAAATGCCGAGTGGAATACCGATAAGCACGCACAGCAGGGTGGCGTAGAGCACCAGCGACAGGGTGGCCATGGTGTCTTCCCAATAGCCGATATTCCAGATCAGAAGAAAGCTGGCGGCGGTAAACAGGGTGAGCCCCCAGCGGCGGTGGCGAACATGGGCGGCTATTGCGAACACGGTGATCAGAACCGCCGGTGGCACCCAGAGGAGCCCGTCGGTGAGGCCGTGGATCATGCTTCTCAGGGTTTCGGAGACGGCGTCAAAAAAGCCGCTGAAATTGATCACCAGAAAATCAACAACGGCTTCCATGAAGTCGCCGAAGGGCAGTTGATGCTCAGTTATCCAGTTCATGGTTTTCTGTCTTTTCAGGTACAGGCAGGTGCCCGCACGGGGAATGAATGATTCAGGTAATGCATATCCGGGCCCGGGGTTGCCCCCGGGCCGCACGGATTACTTCAGGGATGCTTTTACAGCGGGCAGGGCTTCGTTACCGTCGAGGGTGGTTACACCTTCAAGCCAGGCGTCGAGCACGTCCGGATTGCTGGCCAGCCAGGCGTGTGCGGCGTCCCGGGGGGCCTCGCCATCGTTCAGGATGGCGCCCATGACTTCGTTTTCCATGGTCAGGGAGAAGGTCATGTTCGTCAGCAGCTTGCCAACGTTCGGGCACTCTTCAAGGTAGTTTTTGCGCACGTTGGTGTGCACCGTGGCGCCACCGTAGTTCGGGCCGAAGAAGTCATCGCCACCGTCGAGGTAGGCCAGGTCGTGGTTGGCGTTCATCGGATGCGGTTCCCAGGCCAGGAAGACCACCCACTGCTGGCGGCGTGTTGCCCGGCTGACCTGCGACAGCATACCCGCCTCGCTGGACTCAACAACGCGGAAGTCGCCCAGGCCAAAGGCGTCCTGGTCAATCATGTCCTGGATCAGGCGATTGCCGTCGTTGCCCGGCTCGATTCCGTAAATGCGGTCGTTGAATTCATCGGCGTGCGTGGCAATGTCGGCAAAGCTTGTAACGCCGGCATCGTAGACATATTGAGGAACGGCGAGTGTGTATTTGGCGCCTTCGAGGTTGGTAATCACGGTCTCAACGTCGCCACTTTCCAGATAGGGGCGAACGTCGCCTTCCATTGTGGGCATCCAGTTACCGAGGAAGACGTCGATGTCTTTGTTTTTCAGCGACCGGTAGGTGACCGGCACAGAAAGCACGTTGGCGGTGGGGTTGTACCCCATGCCTTCCAGAACCTCAGAGGCCAGAGCTGTGGTGGCGGTAATGTCCGTCCAGCCAACATCGGCGAAGCGTACGGTTTTGCATTCGGTGTTGGGGGCGGCGATGGCGGCTCCGGAGAGCGCAAGGCCAGCACAGGCCAGCATCAGTTTTTTCATGGTAGATCTCCTTTCGTTGTTTTCGGTCACAGCGTTTGCGTTACCGGTCAGAGAGATGTCCGGCTTGATTCGGTATGGCCGGCGTTCGCGGCGATAGCCTGGTCAACGTAGGTTTTGCACAGGGCGACCGCGCGATCGAGTTCGATTCGGCCTTCGCTCAGGGCCGCCCTCAACCAGAAGCCGTCGATCAGTGCGGCAATGGTTTGGGCCGTTGCCCGAGCCTGTTCCGTGGGCATGAGCTGACGCAACGGCACAATTAAATTAGACAGCAGGCGGCGCTCATTCACTCTCTGGAGGCGCATCAGGTCCGGGTTGTGCATGGCCTGGGTCCAGAAAGCCAGCCAGGTTTTGGCCGACTGGGCGCTGGTCTGGGCGCCGGAGAAGTTGGCATCAACAATGGCCATCAGCTGCTCTCGGGGCGCTTTGGAGCGTTCAGACATAAGCTTGGCCGCATCTCGCTGCAGGGAAGCCAGCAGGTGCCGCATACAGGCTTCCAGCAGGCCCTGCTTGTTGCCGAAATAATGGCTGATAATGCCCACCGATAGTTCCGAGACCTCGGCGATCCGGCCGATGGTAGCGCCCTGGAAGCCGTGCGCTTCGATAACTTCCATGGTGGCGTCGATGAGTTGTTGACGCCGGATCGATTCCACTCCTGGACGTGCCATGAACATTCCTATGCAAGCGTTGAATACATATTCAATTTGTTGAACGACTATTCAATGCTGGGAAAGGTTAATGGTTTGACTACTAAAGATCAAATCTTCGAAAAAATCGCTGTAATTCTTTAAGGCCCCGAAATTCGCGAGGTTTGCGTATTTTGTTTGAGAAAAACCCTTTAGAGCGCGAATTAAGTGTGAGGCGAGCGCTCCTGTGGGCATGATTGGCGCTGTCACCAGAGTGGTTGGTTCGGGGTGGGTGAAAGTTCACACATCCAGGGTAAGCAAAGGGTGGAAATCCACCCATCAGGGCTTTCTTATTCCGGGTTTTATTTTTTAACGTCATGTTTTTGTAAGGAAAATTTTTCTGGCTCGGTATTTGCCTATACGAACTCCGGGCGCCCAACAGGGCCGAGCTATTCAGCACCCAATAATCAAACAATCAGGGAGCATTCTCTATGAAGACCCAAGCCGTTATGACCGCCGCTTTCGTTTCAACACTTACCCTGGCCGCGCCGGTGGCTGCGCAGGATCGTGCCGGTTGGCCGGAAAGCTTTACTGTGGGTACCGCAAGCCAGGGGGGCACTTACTTTGCCTATGGCTCTGGCTGGGCAAATTTTGTGGCAGAGAACCTGGGGGTGTCTGGTGGTGCAGAGATTACCGGTGGTCCGGTGCAGAATATGGCTCTGGTGCACACCGGCGATCTCAAGTTTGGTTTGACCACCATGGGGCCGGCCCGGGAATCCCGTGATGGCCAGAGCCCGCTCGCGCCGGGCATGAAGATGGACAACGTATGCGCCATGTTCCCGATGTATGAGACGCCGTTTTCCATCACCACCCTGTCCAGCTCTGGTATCACCAGCATTTCCGACATTCCGGACGGCGCCGCCATTGGCTTCGGCCCCGCGGGCTCCACGTCAGACACCTATTTCCCGCGCATGATGGAAACGCTGGGCGTGGATTTTGAACGCCGCAACGGCAGCTGGTCGGATCTGGGTGGCCAGCTCCAGGATGGCCTGATTGATGTGGTGGCCTTCGCGGCCGGTATCCCGATTCCGGCGGTCAGCCAGCTGGAGGTTCAGACGGATGTAAACGTCATCGGCATGAACGATGAGGAAGCCAGAAAGATCGTTGATAACTTCCCCGTGTCCGAGTTTGTCATCCCGGCCAGCACCTACCAGTCGCTGGAGGCGCCATCACGAGTGGTGTCCATGTGGAACTTTGCCATGGTGAACTGCGATATGCCGGAGAGCTTTGTCTACGAAATCACCAAGCTGACCATGGAAAACAACGAAAAAATGGTGTCTATCCACAAGGCGGCGCGCCATTCTGTGCCTGAGAACTACACCAAGAACACCGTGCTGCCCTGGCATCCGGGTGCTGCCCGTTGGTTCAACGAGAACGGCTACTCCATCGAAGATGCGGCTATCAAGCAGTAATGCCGCTGGCCGAGGGGGCGCCTGGCGGCCCCCCGGCATTCCGTTGCTACCGATTCACCGCCTCTCTGACAGGCAGGATGCACCATGACTCAAGAACACCCCCATGCCGGCGGAGAAACCCAGCTGGCTGAAAACCTGACCGTTAATGAAGACCACGTGCTGGCTCACGATGTCGACGCGGAGCCGGTGGAGGCGAACCGCCGCCTTTATACCGGTGCCTTGCTCAAGTTTGTTGTGTCGCTGGCCATTGCTTACTCGGTGTTTCACCTGTACACCCTGAACGTTGCGCCGATGGAAACCTGGTCGTTCAGGATCGTGCACGTGGCCGGTGCCCTGGTGTTGGGCTTTTTGCTGTTTGCCGGCGCGCGGTTTGTGTCCTCCGAGGAGGGCGCCGCAAGACACCGCTGGACGACCTGGTTTGCCGCAGCGGCGCTGGTTCCCGCCGTGTACGCGCTGTACCAGACCTATGCTTTTTATCAGATGATCCAGGGCGGTACCCTGCGGATTCCCACCGAGCTGGAAACCTGGCATTTTGGCTGGCCACTGCTGGCGGCATCCGGTGTCGGGATTGTCATGAGCTGGTTCCATCAGCGGAATCGCGCCCGCTTCAGTGTTCCGGATCTGGTGCTTATTCTCTGCTCGG
The DNA here is from genome assembly GCF_049943275.1 of Marinobacter sp. VGCF2001. NCBI lineage: Bacteria > Pseudomonadati > Pseudomonadota > Gammaproteobacteria > Pseudomonadales > Marinobacteraceae > Marinobacter > Marinobacter sp. VGCF2001. The sequence goes on along the minus strand of NZ_JBNFVX010000013.1, from coordinate 46,570 downwards.
TGGCGGTCGCGGCCTATCTGTTGGTGGTGTTTAACACCTCCATGCGCATGGCGACGGGCACGGCGTTTGCCCCCGTTGGCATTTCTTTCGCGGCAGTTGCCGGTACGGCGCTGATTATGGAGATGACCCGCCGGGTAGCGGGTATGGCACTGGTCATCATTGCCCTGGTTTTCCTGACTTATGTCTTTGCCGGCCCCTATCTGCCGGGCTTCCTGGGGTACCCGGGCCTGTCGGTTCAGCGTTTCTTCAGCCAGGTTTATACCGATGCCGGTATTCTGGGGCCCACCACAGCGGTGTCTTCAACCTACATTATCCTGTTCATCATCTTCGCCGCTTTCCTGCAGGCGTCGAAGGTGGGCGACTACTTCGTAAACTTTGCCTTTGCGGCGGCGGGGCGTTCCCGCGGGGGGCCTGCCAAGGTATCTATTTTTGCCTCCGGCCTGATGGGCATGATCAACGGCACCAGTGCCGGCAATGTGGTGTCTACCGGGTCTCTGACCATTCCGCTGATGAAGCGGGTGGGTTACAGCAAGGAATCGGCAGGTGCCGTTGAGGCAGCAGCATCCACCGGTGGGCAGATTATGCCGCCGATCATGGGGGCTGGTGCTTTCATCATGGCTGAAATTACCGGCATTCCCTACACCGATATTGCCATTGCCGCGATCATTCCGGCGATTCTCTATTTCGCATCGGTCTTCTTCATGGTGGATTTTGAAGCCAAGAAGCTGGGTATGCGGGGTATGCGCGAGGACGAACTGCCGAACCTGCGGCTGATGCTGCGCCAGGTGTATCTGTTTGTACCGATCATTATTCTGATTGTGGCGCTGTTCCAGGGCTATTCGGTGATTCGGGCCGGTACCCTGGCCACGATTTCGGCCGCCGTGGTGAGCTGGATCTCACCCAACAAGATGGGCCTGCGCCAGATTCTCCATGCCTTCGAGATTGCGGCTTATATGTCCATCCAGATCATCGTGGTGTGTGCGGCGGCAGGGGTGATTGTCGGCGTGATTTCCCTGACCGGTGTTGGCGCGCGCTTTTCGGTGCTGTTGCTGGACGTGGCGGCGCACAGCAACCTGCTGGCGCTGGTGTTTGCGATGTTCATTTCCATCCTGCTGGGTATGGGTATGCCCACCACTGCCGCCTATGCAGTGGCGGCGTCTGTGGTTGCTCCGGGGCTGGTGCAGTTGGGTATTGAGCCGCTGACGGCACATTTCTTCGTGTTCTATTTCGCCGTGGTGTCGGCCATTACGCCGCCGGTTGCGCTGGCGTCCTATGCGGCCGCCGGTATTTCCGGTGCCAATGCCATGTCGACGTCGGTGGCATCGTTCCGGATTGGCATTGCCGCGTTTATCGTGCCCTTCATGTTCTTCTACAACGGTGCGCTGTTGATGGAAGGCGGCTGGTTCGAGATTGCCCGCGCGCTGGTGACGGCCTGCTTCGGGGTGTATCTGCTGTCGGCTGGCGTGCTGGGCTGGTTCGCCCGTTCCCCGGCGCCTGCACTGGTGCGCCTCTTGTTGGTGGCGGCTGCCTTGCTCACCATTGAGGGCGGTGTCTGGACCGATCTTGCCGGTATTGGCCTGGCCGTGGTGGCGATGCTCGTTCAGCGTAAACGCGCGCCGGCGGTTGCCGCAGCCTGATTCGACCTTTCCCGGCGGGGCAGTCTGCACTTGCGGGTTGTCCCGTTGGGCCGGGGGCGCTAGGCTTGGCCGATCTCCTATCCCAGTCTGATGGAACCTATTCCATGCTCCAGCGGTTCAGCGTCGTTGCCACTCTGGTTGTTACTTTGCTGTTGTCCTGGTCGCTCGGTGGCTGGTACGGCTACCGTGAGCTTGAGCGGGAATCCCTTCAGGAGGCCTTCCGGTACCGGCAACTGGTGGCCAATGAGCTGAACCGTTACCTGCCGGTGCCGGCACTGATTGCCGAACATCCCCTGCTGGCCGATGCCCTGAAAAAAACCGACGATGCCGTAACGCTGCTTCGCGCCAACCGGCAAATGGAGCGGATGGCTACCATTGTCGGCGGGTCGGATATTTACCTCATGGATTTGTCCGGGCTGACCATCGCCGCCAACAACTTTGGTCAGCCGGATACCTTTGTGGGCAATAATTACGCCTTTCGCCCGTATTTCTCTGAGGCCGTTCGAACCGGGCAATCGGTTGCCTATTTTGCGCTGGGTTTGCGATCCCTTGAACGCGGGCTCTACTTCACCCACCCGGTTCGCGATCAGCGCGGCAAGATGCTGGGAGTGGTGGCGATCAAAGTGCTGGTACACGAGCTGGAGTCCCAGTGGCACAGGCCGGAGTCTGCCCAGCAGGCCGACATGGTGGTGCTGGATGGCGATGGCATCAGTTTTTTGTCCAGTCGCAGCCAGTGGCTGTACCGGGATTTTCAGCCCGATAACGACGCGGAAAAGACCCCAGAGGTCCGCCGGCGTTATCCGGAGCGGACGTTAAGGTCTGTGGATTTTTCGCACACTGCCAGGCCCTGGGGGCTGGCGGAGGAGTCGGCGCGCATCCGGTTAAGAGACCAGGGCCGTGAACAAACCTATCTGACGGTGCAGGTTGCCCTGCCGCGGCTGGACTGGAGCCTGATGGTGCTGACCGGGACCGGTTCCGTGATCTGGACACGTTTCGGCTTTCTGGCCGGGGGGCTGGCGTTCTTTCTGGCCGGTTTCCTGACCTGGCTCTACCTTCGCGAACGTTATCGGCGTGAGCGTGAACTGGCATTACGGGGCGATCAGCTGGAGCGACGGGTGGCACAGCGCACGGCCGACCTGGAGCGCTCCAATAATCAGCTGTTGGGTGAAATCCAGGAGCGCGAGCGGGCCCAGACCGAGCTGCGTGAAACCCAGCAGGAGTTGATTCAGGCCGCCAAGCTGGCGGTGCTTGGCCAGATGTCGGCCGGGCTGAATCATGAAATCAACCAGCCGTTGACCGCCATTCAGGGGTACGCCCGCAACAGCCGCAAATTTCTGGAGCGGGGCGCACCCGACATGGTCGACGCCAACCTGGCGGAGATTGTCGCCCTGTGCGACAAAATGGCGGAGTTGATCCGGCAATTCAAGGTGTTCGCCCGCAAATCCGAAGGGCCACCATCGGTGGTTGATTTGAGACTGGCCGTGGATGCCGCGCTCAAAATCATGCGTGCTCAGCATGGCAGCCTGGGCATTGACATCCGCTGGCATCGACCGGAGCAGCCAGTGATGTGTCACGGTGACCTGATACGGATTGAGCAGGTGATGGTGAACCTGATGGCGAACGCCATTCAGGCTCTGGAGGGGCGCCCTCAGCCGGTTATCGACATACTGATTACCGCAGATGGCAGTGATTGGTGTTGCCGGGTACTGGATAATGGCCACGGTCTTCCCGGCAACTCCGAGCAGGTATTCGAGCCGTTTTTTACCACCCGCTCGGTCAAGCAGGGGCTGGGGTTGGGGCTGTCCATTTCGCGCCAGATCGTTGAGGCGCTTGGCGGCAGCCTGGTTGGCCACAACCGTGATGACGGGCCGGGGGCGGAATTTGTGTTGACGTTGAAACAGCGAAGGGCAGAGGAATGACAGCAGCTTCAGTCGTTTTTGTAGACGATGATCCCGATATCCGGCCGCTGATGGAGCAGACACTGGCGCTGGAGAATATCCCGGTGGCCTGCTTTGCTGACGGGGCCTCTGCACTGAAAACGCTGGATCCGGATTTTCAGGGTATCGTGCTCTGCGATTACAACATGCCGGACATGGATGGCCTGGAAGTGTTGCAACGCCTTCAGGCCATGGATCGGGACATACCGGTTATTCTGCTGACCGGGCAGGGGGATATCAGCACTGCGGTATCGGCGATGCAGCAGGGGGCCTACGATTTTATCGAGAAGCCCTTTGATCACGACGAATTGATTGAACTGCTGCGCCACGCTCTGGAAAAGCGCCACCTGGCTTTGGAAAACCGTCGGCTGAAAGCGCAGTTACGGCACCTGGCACGCCCCGGCCCCCGAATGCTGGGAGATTCCCCCGCCATGCAGCGGGTGATGGCGACGATTGATCCGGTGCTGGATATTTCGGCCAACGTGTTGCTGCATGGCGAAACCGGCTCGGGTAAGGATGCCCTGGCTCGTTACATTCATGAAAACAGCCCGCGCAGCACTCACAATTTTGTCGCCATCAATTGCGGCGCGGTGCCGGAACATCTGATTGAAAGCGAGTTGTTCGGGCACGAAGCAGGCGCGTTTACCGGGGCGGACAAGCGTCGAATCGGTAAAATTGAACACGCGCATCGTGGCACTCTGTTTCTGGATGAGCTTGAGAGTATGCCCATGCCGCTGCAGATCAAACTGTTGCGGGTTCTGGAAGAGCAAAAAGTCGAGCGTCTGGGCAGCAACCAGGTGGTGGACGTGGATGTCCGGATCATTGCCGCGACTAAAGCCGATCTCAGGGAATTGAGCGACAGGGGCGAGTTTCGGTCCGATCTGTATTACCGGTTGAATGTGGTCAAGGTAGACATTCCACCTTTGCGGGAGCGCAAGGACGATATTCCCAAGCTGTTCCATCATTTCGCGCTGATTGCGGCCGCCCGTTACGACCGGGAAAGCGTGCCTCTGGACGCCAGCCAGGCGGCGCGGCTGATGCAGCATTCATGGCCGGGCAATGTGCGCGAGTTGCGCAATCTGGCAGAACGCTACGTGCTGCTCGGGGCCGGAGCACTGGAAGAGGGCGACTCGGCAAGCGGGCCCAACATTACCGGTCGGCAGACGCTGTCGGAAATGATGGATGGCTTCGAGCGATCGGCGGTGGTCAGCGCTTTGAATGTCTGCCACGGCAGCATCAAAGACACTATGGTTCAGCTCGGCATTGCCCGCAAAACCCTGTACGACAAGATGAAAAAACACGGGCTGGACAAGGCTCAGTTCAAAGACTGACGGAACCTCACAAAAAATTACACTGTGGTTGCGCCGGTATTACAAACTACGGGGAATCCTCACTGAATCCGCCGTGTCTTTTTCTGTAGGCTTGCTAATCTTTTTATCAGATGTCCAAGACAGCCATTCCTACATTGGAAGACACGCCCCATGAAAAATCTCACTATTCAGGCACGGGTTCTGTTACTGGCCCTGGTGCCGGTTATCGTTCTGACTGCGCTGCTGACTACCTATAATCTGAACCAGGCCGGCTCGATTGGCGATCGGGCGGTGGCCACCTTCTCCGAGGACATGGAGGCCAGCAAGCGTCACGAATTGCGCAATTACCTCGAGTTGGCCAAAACGTCGATCCAGCACCTGTACGACCAACCGGGCTCGGCCAACGATCCGGCGATCCGGGAGCAGGCCTGGGAAATTTTGCGCCAGTTGCGGTTTGACGACTCCGGCAGTGAGGGGTACCTGTTTGCCTACGACACCGAAGGTGTGGCCGTGATGCATGGTGTCAATCCCGCGCTCGAGGGGCGTAACCTCTGGGGCTTCCAGGACCCGAATGGCAACTATCTGATTCGCGAACTGCTGCAGGCTGCGCGTAATGGTGGCGGTTACGTGCCTTACGGCTGGAAACATCCTGAAACCGGTGATGTGGCGCCCAAGCTCGGTTACGCCGAAATGCTGCCCAAGTGGGGCATCATGCTTGGAACCGGATTCTGGGTTGACGGGCTGGAGGCCCAGGTAGCGTCGATGGAGCAGCGGGTGGGAGATTCCTTGGGTGAGGCCATTGTCGGCTCGGTGACCACGTCGCTGATTGCCCTGGCGATTATTGTCTTTCTGGCTTTGGTGGTCGTGCGTGGCATCATCCGGCCGCTCAAGTCTGCGGTCACCGCCATGAATGGCATTGCCAGCGGTGACGGAGACCTTACCCGCCGCCTGGAGGTTGCGGGGCGGGACGAACTGTCGCAGCTGGCTACGGCGTTCAACAGCTTTGCAGATCAGGTGCATGGGCTGGTCCGGCAGGTTCGCCACTCGGCCGAGACATTGAATGACACCACCGGCGAGCTGAACGAGGTCATGGTGGAAGCCGAGCAGGGCGTTGAGCGCCAGAAATCGGAGAGTGACCAGGTGGCCACGGCGATGAACGAGATGACGGCCGCGGCTCAGGAAGTGGCCGGCAACGCCAGTGAGGCCTCAGACTCGGCAGGTCATGCAACGGCTCAGGTAACCGATGCCCAGGGGCTTGTGCATCAGGCGATCACGGTAATCGGCGGCTTGTCGGAGCAGGTTGAAGAAGGGGTCCGCGTGATCGAGAAGCTGGGTGCCGATTCCCGCCAGATTGACAATGTGCTGGAAGTCATCCGGGATATTGCCGACCAGACCAACCTGCTGGCACTGAATGCGGCCATCGAGGCCGCCCGCGCCGGTGAAGCCGGCCGGGGGTTTGCGGTGGTGGCGGATGAAGTCCGGACGCTGGCCAGCCGCACCCAGAAGAGCACTCAGGAAATTCAGGAGACCATCGAGCGGCTGCAGAAGGGTGCCCAGCAGGCGGTGACGCTGATTGGTGCCATCAGCCAGCGCAGCGAGGAAACAGTGGAGGAAACCCGGCAGGTAAACGAGGCGCTGCAGCGTATATCCCAGGCAGTGAATACGATTACCGATATGAACACGCAGATTGCCAGTGCCGCAGAAGAGCAGACCAGCGTGTCGGAAACCATTAACCAGAACGTGCACGAAATTGTGGCCATCTCCGAGCAAACCGCACAGGGCACGCGCCGTGCGGGTGAGGCTACTCAGCGCCTCAGGGCGCTGGCCGGTGATTTGACTGACGAGGTCAGCGGCTACCGGGTCTGAGCAGGGTTGCACACAGGGTTGAATGAAAAGGCGCAGTCACGACAGTGATCTGCGCCTTTTTTGGGCCCGGGTCAGGGCGCGATTTTCTTTTTCAGGGCCTTGGTCAGCGGCCTTGGCAGGCTCGGCAGCGATTTCAGCAGCCAGGGCAGAACCTTTCTTTTCACGCCATTCAGGGATTCCGGCACCACCGCTTCAATCAGGTGCGGGCCGGGGTTGTGTTTGGCGTATTCCATGGCTTTGATCAGCTCTTCGGCGGTGGTCACCCGGGTACCGTGTACGCCCATGCTCTGGGCCAGCAGCGCATAGTCAGTAATCGGGCCACTGATGTCGAGTTGGGATTTTGCCGTGGTCCCGGCCTCTTCAGCACCAACCCGCTCCAGTTCTACGTTCAGGATGGAGTAGGAGGCGTTGTTGAAGATGATGGTGGTCACGTTCAGGTTTTCCCGGGCCATGGTCCACAGGGCCTGGTTGGTGTACATGGCGGTGCCGTCGCCGATCAGGGCGTAAACCTGGCGGTCCGGGCAGGCGATGGCTGCACCGACGGCGTTGGGCATACCTTGCCCGATGGCACCGCCGGTAAGGGTGATCATGTCGTGCCTTGGCGAGCCGGCGGTCATGGCGTTCAGCATCAGGCCGGAGGTGATGGCTTCATCCACGATAATGCTGTTCTCGGGCATCAGTTCGCCCACCGCCCGGCAAACCTTTTCGGCGGTGAGTTTGCCCCTGGGAAGGCCGGGGCGGCCGGGCGCCTGCAGCGCTGGTTGGGCGTTGCTGGCACCCAGGGTATCGGCGAGCTTTTTAAGGCTGGCGGCGGCATCCTGCTCCGGTGTGCTCAGGGTGTGAGCGGTGCAGTTGTCCGGCACCAGGTAACTCTGTTTGCCGGGGTAGGCGAAGAAGGATACCGGTGCCTTGGCATCCACCAGAATCAGATGGTCAAACTCGGAGAGCTGCAGGGTGGCCAGTTCCGCCAGGTAAGCAATCCGTTCCACCGGCGGCAGGCCGGCACCCCGTTCGATACGGGTGGGGAAGGTTTCGGCAAACAGAGTAACGCCGCTGTGGGCGGCAATGCGGGCGGCTTCCAGCAGGGCGTGCTCTCGCAGGGCGTGGCCACCCAGCAGCAGGGCGGTTTTTTTGCCGCTACGGATGGCGTCAGCGGTTGCCTCTACAGCGTAATCTTCAGCCGCAGGCGCTTGCGCCTGGGTCGCTGCGGCACAGGGCTTGCCGCCTTCGCCCCAGGATACATCCGCCGGCAGAATCAGGGTGGCTACCTGGCCGGGCAGGCCCCGGGCGGCGGTGATGGCGTCGGCGGCGTCCTGGCACAGGGCGTCGGTGCTCCGGGAGGTACGCACGAAGCCCGGTGAGACGTTGCGGGCCACGGTTTCGATGTCAGATTGCAGCTGGGCATCGTACTTCACATGATAGGTGGCGTGGTCGCCGACAATGTTGACCACCGGTACCTTGCCCTTGCGGGCATTGTGCAGGTTGGCCAGGCCATTACCCAGGCCGCAGCCCAGGTGCAGCAGGGTGGCGGCAGGCTTGTCCGCCATTCGCGCATAGCCATCCGCGGCGCCAGTGGCCACGCCTTCAAACAGCGCCAGAACGGCGCGCATTCCCGGTTCACTGTCCAGGGCGGCGACAAAATGCATTTCGCTGGTACCCGGGTTGGTAAAACACACCTCAATACCGGCATCGACCAGCGTTTTCATAAGAGCTTGGGCGCCATTAGGCATGGTGTTCTCCTGATTCATCCGATGTCTTGTTGTTGTCGGTCCGTGCGATCACTGTCCGCTAACGATGGACCTGGCGGCAGCCCGGGCGGTGAGCATACACCCCGGCAGGAAGGTGCCCTCCAGTGAACGTTTGCCGTTGCTGCCCCCGCCGCCGAAGCCGGCGGCCTCGCCCACGCAATACAGGCCGGGGATGGGTTTACCCCCGGCGCTTAGCACCCGGCTTTGCAGATCGGTGCGAAGCCCTCCCAGACTCTTTCGGGTAGCCAGCTGCATATGGATGGCAATGAAGGGCCCGGCGCCCGGTTTCTGCAGCGGGGCGGGTTTGCAGGTTCGTAGCCGGTCCGGGCCCCACTGCCGCGCGTGCCGGATCATGCGGATTTGCGCGTCATTGTTCAGCTGGTTGCCGCTGCGGAAATTGGCATCAAAACGGTCGGCGGTCGCCTTGAGGGTGGCTGGCTCGATGTCGAGCGAGCAGGTCAGGGCGTTCATTTTTGTTGCCAGGCCTTCCAGGGTGTCGTCCGTCAGGAAGTGCCGGCTCTCGTTCTGCATCTGGTTAATCAGCGGCGTGTTGCCCAGGAGCAGTTCTTTCACAAACATCGGAAATTGCTTGTCGCGGATACGGGCGTTGTGCTCGGCCCCGGAAATGGCAAATTCCTTCAGGGCGATGCGCCGGTTCAGCAGGTGCCAGGTCCAGGGTTTTTCCTGCTCGGCCACGCGCTGGCACAGCCAATGGGTATCAAAACCGGTTACCAGGGACTCCGGCCCGATGCGCTCGCCCCGGTGGTTCAGCCACAGGGCGGATTTGCAGGGGATGGTAGACAGGCCATGCCCTGGAAAATGCGGGAAGGGGTGTGGAAAGCCGGCCGCGTAGTTCCACATTTCACCAGCGTGGGTGATGCGTGCGCCCAGGTGGTTCTTGGCCCAGTGATGAAGCTTGCCATCGGCAAACGGATGAGCACCGTTGAGCATGGTGGCCGGTTGCGGGCGGTGACTGGGCCAGTTGGCCCGGCATTCGGCATGGCTGCCGTTGATGCCGCCCATGGCCAGCACCACGTTCGGGGCTTCAAATCGCACCTCTTCGCCGGTTTCCTCGTTGATGGCGACCGCGCCGCAGACCTCACCGGCCTGGTGGTCGAGTGCGGTGATTCGGTGACGGTGGTGAATGGTCAGGCGGCCGCTGGCGTTGGCTTCATGCAGGGCCCTGACCATGCAACGCACAAGTTCCCGGGAGGTGCCCCAGGTAACGTGGTAGCGGGGCACGCTGTTACCGTCGCCGAACCGGCCCCGCTCTACCCAGTTCACGGCCGGCAGGAATTTGATACCTTCGTTGGTTAGCCAGTCATACACCTCGGTTCGCACGTGCTCGACGTAGTAGCGGGTCCATTGCATGGGCCACTCATCGTTGGGGTCCAGTTCGCCGAACCGCAGCCAGTCTTTCAGGGCCAGTTCCGGCGAGTCGGCGATCTTCATGCGCCGCTGCAGGGGGGTGTCAATCAATGCCATGCCGCCGAAGGCCCAAAGAGCCAGGCCACCAAAACGTTCTGGAGTGTCGCGGTCGACCAGGGTTACGGACTTACCGGCCCTGAGGGCCTCAAGTGCCGTGACCATGCCCGCCAGGCCGCCGCCGGCAATCAGGATATCGGAGCTCGCTGGTTTTGCCATGTTTCTTTTCCGGAATGCGTTTTTGATTTTGTTATAACCGACCATATACCGCTACGATCGGATCTGAATTGACTTTAGAGGCCAGAATCATTGGCGTTAAAAACCACTGTATCAATGGGCTGGGTCAATTCTACCGGGCTTTTCAGCGCTGGAACGGAATGCCCCCGGCGCGCTGGCGCAGGCAAGGGGCATTGTAAGGCTTACAGGTTGGCTTCCGCGAACTCGGCCAGCAGCGAGCGGGGAACGCCTTGCAGGTGGATGTGCCCGCCATGGCGGAAGCTTTTGAAGCGTTCGGTCATGTAGGTCAGGCCGGAACTCAGGGGGCTCAGATAGGGGGTGTCTATCTGAGCCAGGTTGCCCAGGCAGATTACCTTGGAGCCATTGCCGGCCCGGGTGATGATGGTCTTGATCTGGTGCGGGGTCAGGTTCTGGGATTCATCAATGATGATCAGGCTGTGCTGGAAGCTCCGGCCACGGATGTAGTTCATCGATTTGAAGTGCAGCGGCACCTTGCTGAGGATGTAGTCGACGCTGGCGGTCATGTTCTCATCGTCTTCGTGCAAAGCTTCCAGGTTGTCCACGATCGCACCCAGCCATGGCTCCATTTTCTCGGCTTCGGTGCCGGGCAGGAAGCCGATGTCCTCGTCCAGCCCCTGAGTGGAGCGGGTCGCGATAATGCGTTTGTAGGTTTTACTGGCGACGGTCAGTTCAATGCACGCCGCCAGGGCCAGGATGGTTTTACCGGAGCCGGCGGAGCCGGTCAGGTTGACCAGATGAATGTCCGGGTCCAGCAGCAGGTTCAGGGCCATGGCCTGGTAGATATCCCGGGGAACCAGCCCCCAGACTTCCTCGTTCAGCAGATCGTCCTGGTGCAGGTCTTTCAGTACCAGCCGGTCTTCGGAGATATCCACCACCTGGCCGATAAAGCCCTGTTGATCAATCACGAATTCGTTAATGTTCAGCCTGGCCAGCTCGCCTTCGCGTTTGAGCAAGTGCTCGGTTACGCCTTCCCGCTGGACGGTTTCCACCTTGGCGATACCGTCCCAGAAGGAGTTCGGGAATTCTTTATAGCCTTTGGGAAGCAGGTCAATGTCATCCAGGAGCTGGTCGTTATGGTAGTCCTGGGCCTCGACACCAAAGCCGCGGGCTTTGAGCCGCATATTGATGTCTTTGCTGACCAGGATGATATCCCGGGCGGTGTGCCGTGCCTGCAGTGCGGCCAGAGTATTGATGATCTTGTTGTCGTTCAGGTGCTCCGGTAATGAGTGGTTACCGGTGCCTTCGGTGCTCATGATGATGGACAGTGTGCCCAGGGGGGCCGCTTTCTTGCCGCGTAGAATCGGCACGCCTTTCTCGATGTCCCCCGGGCTGGCATCACCCAGCAGTTTGTCGATGTTGCGAATGGCCTGCCGGCAGTCGGCGGCTACCGATTGTTTGCCGGATTTCAGGCTGTCGAGTTCTTCGAGGACGGTCATCGGAATGATGACATCGTGTTCTTCAAAGTTCAGGAGGGCATTCGGGTCGTGGATCAGGACATTGGTGTCGAGGACATACATTTTCCGGCGAGCTTGCGATGCTCTTGGCATAGGTGGCGCTACCTCTCTGGTGGCTCAGTCGGTCTCGGCGCAGCGTTGCGTCAGGTCTCTGTCGGAGATCAGTTTCAGCATATCGTAAGTGGTTATGATGCCGGTAATTTTTGAATCCCGGGTGACAAAAATCCGGTGCAGGTGTTCGCGCATCATGATGTTGGCAATGTCTCGCACTGGGGTGCTTTCGTCAACCGACAAAATAATCGGTGTCATGATATCCCGCACTTCCACCGGCACCTTGCCCATTTCCTCAAAAAGCACCATCCGCAGGCGACGCGCCTCTTCCTGCTCTTCTTCGGTCAGTGTGGGCTGATCGCCGGAGCGGGAGGCGTTCCAGCGGAATTCGGTGATGTCTTTCAGAGTGGCGATGCCGATGACGTCGCCGTTGTCGTCAGTCACCGGGCTGCCGGTAATTTCGTTGTCGGTGAGAAAGCGGGCCAGGCGGTCCATGGTCCAGTTGTGGGGGACGGCTTTGATGGTTGGGGTCATGATCTCGTAGGCGAGAACAGTCATGGGCGGCATCTTCCATTGGCTGAGCTGTTGACGCAGCTTAGCCGTTCCCTGGCTTCTCGTCACCCCCACCTTGGCCGGTGTTAACGACCGGCCGGGGCAACACCCTGCAGTTGGCCGTCGTCGCCCCATTGCAGCCGGTGGTTTTGGTAGCGATTGTGTTTGGCAACGGCCTCCAGCGCCTGCATGGACTTGACCGGAATATCAACAATCAGGCTGTTCACCAGCCACCCCGGCAGTGCGCCGTTCGGTTCTGTGTGCTGGACCCAGACCATGCGGGTGCGTTCGCCCTCGGGAATAAACCGGTAGTGCGTGTCTGAGCGGTCGACCCGGACCCGGCTGTTGAACTCGGCCCGCATATCGGGCATGGCATTCAGGGTCATGATGATCTCACCGGTGGTGGCATCGCCCTGGGTCTGTATGCGTAAAACGTAGTCCCGGTCGGTTACCGGCCAGGGCATATCATTGACCGAATAGGCGTAGCGCTCCTGGAAGCTGCCCTGGCCAAAGGCGTAGGATTCGATGCAGTTGTGGACCCATTCTTTGCAAGATTCCGGGTTGATCATAACAGCCATCAGGTTCTCAATGGGGACGTCCAGTTCCGCCACCGCTTTGAAGGCCTCGAAGCTGGAGCCCTCGCGTTCCATGGTGTATATCCGCACATTGTCCACTTCCTGGCGCAACGACCAGCCGTCGGCTTGTTCCGGGGGCAGAGGGGCGGGTTTGCTGGCGGCGGCCGTCAGCGTGATCAACAGGCCCATCATGCCGGTAAACAGTCGCTGAAAGCCGTGGGCTCTGGTAGAAATCATAGGCTACACTTCCCTTAGAAAATGCGTCGAGTTTATCACGGGGGCCAGATATGGCCGGCCGCTAATGCGGGGGTTTGTGAACCAGGTAACTTAGTCGCACCGTGCAATTCACGTTTGGCCTGATCTGACGAATATGACGACAATACAGAAGCTGGTGGATGCCAGAGGAAGAATTACCCCGGGGCTGATAAACCAGCCTGTCGAGACCATCAATTACCTGGATTACGACCTGCGTACCGTGATGGACCGGCCCCGAACGCGCCTGGCCAGGCGCTGGCGTTTCAATCAGTTTCAGTTTGTCAGTGTCATGGCGCCGGGCTGGGTATTCGGCCTGGCCATTGTGGACCTGAATCTGGTGGGCAACGGTTTCTTTTATCTGTTTGATTTTGAGACCGGGCAAATGTTCGAGCATTCGTTTTTGCAGCCGCTGGCCCGCAACACGAGTATTGAGCCCTACCCGGAACGCGGCTGTGCCCGGTTTCAGAAAGGCGAGCTGAGCATGGCCATTGAGCCGGCGACCGGTGGCCGCAATGTTCGGGTTAACGGCCCGGGTAACATCCGGATCGATCTGGAATTAAGGGATATCGAGCAGCCGTTGCGGTTGGTTTCGCCAGCCGGATACAACGGCTGGGTGTTCACCCGTAAGTCGGCGGGCCTGGCCGTTGACGGCGAGGTGCGTCTGGGAGATATGGCCTGGCGTTGCGACGAAGCCACTCGCGGGTCCATCGATTGGAGCTGTGGTTTCATGCGCCGGGAAACGGCCTGGAACTGGGCGTGCCTGGCGGGTGTGGCCGAAAACAAGGTGTCGGTGGGGCTGAATCTCGCCGCCGGCGTGAATGAAACCGGGATGACGGAGAATGCGTTGTGGCTTGACGGGCGCCGTGTGTTGCTGGGCCCGGCCCGGTTCGAGTTTGACCGCTACCAGCCCGGCGCTGACTGGCGGGTAACAACCGACGATGGCCGGGTGGATCTTACCTTTGTACCGGCCGGGGCGAGGCGGGAGAAACTCAATGCCTGGGTGATTGCCTCGAACTTCCGGCAGTTTGTGGGCTCTTTCCGGGGCACGGTTACCGATGAGGACGGCACAAAAATCCCCGTAAAGGGTTTACGGGGATTGATGGAAGACCATTTTGCCCGGTGGTGAGCCGGGCAGGGTTCAGGACTTTTCAGGCAGGGTGACGTTGAGTTCCAGTACCGAGCAGTGGTCGTTACGATCCACTTCCACCTGAACCATATCGTCACTGATCTGTACGTACTTGCGTATTACCTGTAGCAGTTCCTGCTGAAGCTGGGGCAGGTAATCCGGTTGCTCGCGCTGGCCGCGTTCGTGGGCCACGATAATCTGCAGCCGCTCTTTGGCGACACTTGCCGTGCTGGTTTTCTTGTTTCTGAAGTAATCAAAAAAGCTCATGCCCTAGCCCCCTTTGAACATCCGTGAAAAGAAGCCTTTTTTCTGGGCGGTCATGAAGCGGTGTTCCCGTTCTTCTCCCAGCAATCGCGCCACAGCGTCATCGTAGGCCTGGCCGGCGTCGCTCTGTGTTTCCAGAATGACAGGCACGCCCTGATTCGAGGCATTCAGCACCACCTGGCTTTCCGGGATCACACCCAGCAACGGGATGGCTAGAATTTCTTCAACATCCTGAACCGACAACATCTCGCCCTTATCGACCCGGTCCGGGTTGTAGCGGGTCAGTAGCAGGTGTTCCTTAACCGGGTCCTGGCCCATTTCTGCCCGGCGGGATTTGCTCTGCAAGATGCCCAGAATCCGATCCGAATCCCGAACCGAGGAGACTTCCGGGTTGGTGACCACAATGGCCTCGTCGGCGTAGTAGAGCGCCATCTGGGCACCGTGCTCAATACCGGCGGGCGAATCGCATACGATGTAGTCGAACGCTTCTGACAGCTCGTTGATAACTTTCTCTACGCCTTCTTTCGTCAGCGCCTCTTTTTCGCGCGTTTGAGAGGCTGGCAGTATGTAGAGTGTTTCAACCCGTTTGTCTTTGATCAGGGCCTGATTGAGCGTGGCTTCGCCCTGAATAACATTGGCGAAGTCATATACGACCCGGCGCTCGCAGTTCATGATCAGGTCGAGGTTGCGCAGGCCCACGTCGAAATCAATGACAACGGTCTTGTGGCCATGCTTCGCCAGACCCGTGCTGATGGAGGCGCTGGTGGTGGTTTTGCCCACGCCGCCTTTTCCTGAGGTAACGACAATGATTCTAGCCAAGGTTCATTTCCTGTTTCTCGGTGGATTCGTCATGTCTTCAACTGTTGTTATCGGTTTTTTACAACATCAGGCTTTGTCCAGTGGCGTTACCACCAGTACATCGTCCCTGAGCTGGATCTGTGCAGCGCTTTTCCAGGCAATGTCCTGGAGATCTTCAGAGATTTTATAGTGTCCGGCGATGGACACAAGCTCGGCTTCCAGTGATTGGCAGAACACACGAGCGGTGTCGGCGCCATGGATTCCGGCCAGCGCCCGCCCGCGCAGGGGGCCGTAAACATGAATGTTGCCGGCCGCCAGAACCTCGGCCCCTGCCTGCACGGGTGCAAGGATGATCAGATCGCCCTCCGGAGCATACACCTGCTGGCCCGAACGGACAGGCTGGTTAATTACCCTGGCCGGTGCGGGTTCGCGGGCGGATTCCGGTTGGGGGACGGTTGGCGGCTGGGCCTCGGGCTCTGCGGCTTCGGGTGCCGGCTCTTTTACGCTGCCCCCGGGCAACAGTGCAAGCGAGGCACCCCGGGCGAGCCGGCGCTGATCGTCGTTGGCGGCGCGCACGCCAATCACGTGGATACTATGTCGCCGGCAGGTGCCGATGATCTTGAAGAAGTCCAGTTCGCTGTCTGGACCGTCGTATTTGTCCAGGCTGATGATCAGGGGAATATCTCTGAAAAAGCCCGGGGCCTGGCTGATCTTGCTTTTCAGGTTGGCTTCGAACTCGTCGTTGTCGAAATAGTAAAGTTCGAGGGCCGTCAGTGAAATACTGGCGCTTTTGAGTTGAAAACTCTGTCTGGTCTCGGTTGCTGCGGAGTCGCTCATGGATGCAGTTTTTCTCCGGTGTCTGAGACGTAGGCGGTCGGTCGGGCGCGTAACGGTGAGGCGTCGAATCGGATGCCGGACCAGCCCGTGCTGATGAACTGGCGAATATTACCATGGCTTTCGCCTGCCGGGTCGCCCAGTACTTGCTCGTAGTGCTGTGCAAACAACCGCAAGGTGTCGGCCTCACTCAGGTTGCAGTGCTGGCCCAGGGCGAAGACTCGGCAGGAGCCGGCGTTTTCTCCGGCTTCGTTGCGAAGCGGGCCATTGCTGAAACCGGTTGGCTGGAACTCGAAATGCTGGTCGATCAGCCCCAGGGTATCGTTAAAATCGGCGTGCCCGGCTTGCAGGGAGGCCAGGTGAATGCGCACCGCTTCGTTAACGTTCATTATTTGTGATCCTGCTTCGGGCCGGTCTGGTACTTTGATTTCCATTCGTCGTACGGCATACCGTAGATTTCTTCCCGTGCTTGCGGGTCAGAAATCTCCAGGCCACGTTCTTCCGCCTCGGCCCGATACCATTTCGACAGGCAGTTGCGGCAGA
Organism: Marinobacter sp. VGCF2001; assembly: GCF_049943275.1. Lineage (NCBI taxonomy): Bacteria > Pseudomonadati > Pseudomonadota > Gammaproteobacteria > Pseudomonadales > Marinobacteraceae > Marinobacter > Marinobacter sp. VGCF2001. The sequence goes on along the minus strand of NZ_JBNFVX010000013.1, from coordinate 29,937 downwards.
AACCGGCAAGATTCATCAGGTCAATATTCTGCACCTCGGTGTGCTCGCGCAAGTGATTAACCAGGCGACGAAAGGCGGCTGCTTCAATTTCTGTGCGCTCAGAATCGGGAATCGGGTTGTTCATAAGGCCTCGCTGTTGCTCACTGGAACACTGGGGGTTTCCTGACATTCTCAGCATGTTACCGTAAGATACAAGGCTGTATAAACGTACAGATTGTTAACGTGAGTCTGCCCCTATGGCCCAGCGCAAGATCATTCATGTGGACTGCGACTGCTTTTACGCCGCCGTTGAGATGCGTGACGATCCCAGCCTGAGGGAGGTGCCGCTGGCGGTTGGAGGAGATGGTGGCCGTGGTGTGGTGACGACCTGCAATTACCGCGCACGGGCTTTTGGGGTGCGTTCAGCCATGCCTGGCGGCGAAGCCCGGCGGCTGTGCCCGGGATTGGTGACGGTACCGACCGACATGGCTCGCTACCGCGCGGTGTCCCAGCAGGTGATGGCGATATTGAGGGACATGACGGACCTGGTTGAGCCCTTGTCCCTGGATGAGGCGTTTCTGGACGTAACGGATGTGGCGGACTTCAAGGGCAGCGCCACGCTGATAGCCCGGCATTTGCGGGAGAGAGTCAGTCGCGAAGTGGGTATCACCATCTCTGCCGGTGTGGCCCCGAACAAATTTCTGGCCAAAATTGCCAGTGACTGGCGCAAGCCTGATGGCCTGTTCGTGATTACACCGCAGCAGGTTGCGGATTTTGTCCACGAGCTTCCGGTAGAAAAGCTGTTCGGTGTTGGGCAGGTGACTGCCGCCAGGCTTCACGCGCTGGGGGCGAAAACCTGCGGCGATATGCTGGCATTGGGGGCGGATGTGTTGATCGAAACGTTCGGCAAGCAGGGTTACCGATTGTTCGAGATGGCCCAGGGGCGGGATGAGCGGCCGGTGGTGGTCTCGCGAGTGGCCAAATCGGTGAGCGTTGAACGTACCTTTTCCCAGGACCTGCCAGACCGCGGTGCCTGTGGCACCGTGATGCCGGGGTTGGTGGCCGATCTTAATCTGCGGCTTACCCGCAAAGGACGGCACAAACCGATACACAAACTGTTTGTGAAAATCCGGTACAGCGATTTTTCCACTCACACCCTGGAGCGGGTTCGGGATTCGGTTACCGGGCCGGCGCTTGCCGATTTCCAGCCCCTGCTGGAGGAACTGATGCCCCGGGACCGGCCTGTGCGCCTGTTGGGGGTGGGCGTTCGCTTCCGCAACGACGATGCGCCGGTCACTCAGCTGCGGCTGTTTGACTGAATCGGGCCTGCTTCGCGATATCCGGCGTTTTTCAGGTGAGAATGGTCTGGCTTGTGCTTAGAAATGACGGCTTGTCAGCCACGGCATTGCCGGAACTGTGCGTGTTGGTGTCAGGCGCCTGGCCAGTTCATAGAGGCCCAGCCCAGCGTGCCGCCAATGAGCGCGCCAGCCAGTACATCGGTGGGATAATGCAGCCCCAGAATAACTCGAGAGGCCGCCACAGAGAGCGTAAACGGCAGTATCCACCAGGCCAGGGCCGGGAGCCCGGCGAACAGCATGGTCTGAAAGCATACCGCGTGCAGGGTATGGCCGGAAGGAAAGCTGTAGCGATCCAGCGGTGGGGTGGCGCAGTTGATTGCCGGAAAGGAGATGAAGGGCCTTTCCCGGATCAGCCAGCGCTTGAGGGCTTTGTAGATCAGGGTGCAGGCGAGCCCGGTCAGCGCCATCTGCAGTGCAAGAGCCGGGCCGAGGTCGGCCTCGTAGAACGGCAGAGACAGAATCAGCGCGTACCAGAACCAGCCATCACCGAGCCGGCTGACCAGTTGGAAGTATCCGAGAATGGGGCGGAACCGGACGGTACGGTTAATCGCCTGACAGACAGCGAATTCCCGCTGGTCTGCCAGTTCAAAAAAGCGGGATGTTTTGCTTGTTGACGCCATGGGATCGGGCCTTTGCCTTGGGGTTCAGAACCAGTTGTTCAAATTGGTCGATCTGGCTGCCCCAGCTCAGTTCCAGGGCATCCAGCCGCGCCTGGGCGCGAATCCGTTGCAGCAGTGATGGCTGGTCTGTCAGTCTCAGGGCGTGATTGATGAACGCGTCGTCCTCGGCCAGTTCTGCTTTCAGTCCGTTTTCGCCGTGCCGGATGTGTTCGGCGGCCGCTGCATCGTCAAACGCCACAACGCCGAGGCCACTGGCCATGGCTTCCAGAACCACATTGCCGAAGGTGTCGGTTTTACTGGGAAACAGGAACAGGTCACCCGAGGCATAGTGCCGGGCGAGATCCTCGCCCCGCTGAGTGCCGCAGAACACGTATTCGGGGTGCTTGTGCTCCAGCGCGTGACGCAGGGGGCCATCGCCCACCAGCACAAATCGGGCGGAAGGGTGCAGGCTCCGGAGTCGCTCGAAGCAGGCAACAGCCATACGCAGATTTTTCTCGGCGGCCAGGCGCCCGACATAAAGGATGGCCGGCTCGTTCGGCCCCAGCCCCCACTGCTGGCGCAGAGTTGTGTCGCGTTTATGGGGGGTGAAGCGGCGACAATCCACGCCCCGACTCCAGAGCCCGGTATGGGTAATGCCCATGCCCCGGGTTATCCGTTGCATATGCCGGGTTGGTACCAGAGTGATCGCCGTTCTGTTATGGAACCATCGGCCATAGCTGCACAGGAGGCGCTCCAGCAAGCCGGCGCCGTAATAGCGGGAATACTGGTGAAAATTGGTATGGAAACCTGAACAGACGTGCAATCCCAATGTTCGTGCGGCGTTGACAGCGGCAACGCCAAGGGGGCCCTGGGTGGCTACGTATATGCCGTCGGGGCGCTGCTTCTGCCATAGTTTTCTGAGGGTAGAGGCCCGCGCCATGCCGAATCGAAGGTCGGCGTAACCGGGCAGTGGCAGGCCGTCTACGACCAGTTCGGTAGAAAACAGTCCGCTGCCGGTGCTCTCAAACCGTCCTTTTTGTTCGTGGCCCTGGCGGGGGCGTACCACCGTGACCTGGTGGCCACGTTGCATCAGCCCCTGGCAGAGATGCCGCATGGTATTGGCAACGCCATTGATTTCCGGCGGAAACGTCTCGGAAACAATGGTAATGTGATGCGGTTGCCGTTCGGTCAACTGGGCGTCGGTCACGGAGGGTCCTGAAGATTCGTATGTCATGCCTTTACTATGGAAAGCCGCCATGACAGAAATGCGACAACTCCGTGACATTCCGTTTACCCGTTTCACTCCCCCTTTCTGTCGATCCACCGTGAGGAGATTCCATGCAAAAGCGAAAACTTGGATTAACCGATATTGAGGTTAGCCTGATCTGCCTTGGTACCATGACCTGGGGCGAGCAGAATACGGAGCAGGAGGCCTTTGAACAGCTTGATTTTGCGGTTGATCAGGGAGTCAATTTCATTGATGTTGCCGAGATGTACCCCGTGCCGCCCAAGTCGGACACCCAGGGGCTGACCGAACAGTACCTCGGCAACTGGCTGACTCGTCGTGGCCGGCGCGACGATCTGGTGATTGCCAGCAAGGTAGCCGGGCCGGGCAATGGCCTGAGTTATTTGCGTGGTGGGCCGAGGCTGACCGCTGAGCACGTGCGTGCCGCCTGTGAAGAGAGTCTGAAGCGCCTGCAGACCGATTATATCGATCTCTACCAGGTACACTGGCCGGATCGGAACGCCAACTTTTTTGGCAAGCTGGGATATGTTCGTGATCCGGATGAGCAGATGACGCCCATTGAGGAAACGCTTGAAGCCCTTGACGGATTGGTTCGCGAGGGCAAGGTAAGGCAGATCGGTTTGTCCAACGAGACTCCGTGGGGCACCATGCAATACCTGGCGCTGGCACAGCAGCGCGGCTGGCCCCGCGCGGTGTCGATCCAGAATCCCTACAACCTGCTCAACCGCTCCTTTGAGGCCGGCCTGGCGGAATTCGCTCACCGGGAGGGTACCGGTTTGCTGGCGTATTCACCGCTGGCGTTTGGAATGTTGTCTGGTAAATATCTGGGAGGAAAGTGGCCGGAACAGGCGCGTTTGACCCTGTATGAACGGTTCAGCCGTTATACGGGAGACCGGGCAGCGGATGCGACCCGGGCATATGCGGAGCTGGCGCATCAGCATGGCCTGACTCCGGCCGGGATGGCTTTGGCCTGGGTGAACAGTCGCGAGTTCGTGACCAGCAATATTATCGGCGCGACCACCATGGAGCAGCTGAAAGAAAACATCGGCTCTGCCGGCGTTACTCTGAGCCCCGATCTGGTGTCTGCCATTGAGGCGATTCATAATGAATTCACCTATCCCTGCCCCTGACGAGTGCGCGCCGGCGGGCCTCTGGCCGTAACCAGCCCTGCTGCCCCTTGTCCGGGGCAGGGGCGTTACAAACAGACATAAAAATGATCATTCATTGACAAAAAAGCTGCTGGCAGGCGACAAAATACTGGCGAAATTGTGTGCAGAATCACATCAAATTTTCTGGCAGCCATTAGACTTTGGTACTGAAGTTAGCCCGATTCATTTTTTACCGGATTTGCCGTTGCCATGATTCTCCGCCTTTTTGTCGTCTTGCTTGCCCTGAACAGTGTCGCCTTCGCGATGCGGGCAGACGCCTCGCAGCCTGCATTGTCAGAGCCGGTGCTCTCTGACCGTATGCTGGCGGAGCGAGACGACATGATGACCGAACAAGAGGTTTACCAGCTCCAGGAGTGGATGTCCGGCGATTACGAAGACGATCGCAGTGATGCAATTACCGCGATCGGCTCCCGGCTGCTCAGTCTGGGCCTTACCCGTTCCCGCGATGCCGGGAAAACCTACGCCTCCGATCCTGCCCAACCCGACCATGGCATTGCCCTGCTGAACGAAGGCGCGTGCCTGAATTTACGCTGGAAATTCTGAAACTGTCCTGACTCATCGGTGCCCGACGAGACGCCCGTCTCATTGCCCCGGCTTTCTTGAAATGTCATGACCTGACGCATTGTCAGGTTGAATCTGTCGTGTGATTATCCGTTTATTGAGATTCTCACATGACGAGGAGCCGGTAATGGCAGGAGAGAACGGAGTCTATTGCGACGATGCAAATCGCTGTGTTGATCAGGTAATAGAGCGTGTTGGCAAGCGGATTACTCTGGGGCTTCCGCTTGGTCTGGGCAAGCCGGTGAGGTTTGTAAATGCCCTTTACCAGCGGGCCAAGGACGATCCGGAAATGGATCTGCATATTGTCACCGCACTTTCTTTGCTGGCGCCGGAGGGGAGTTCCTCTCTTGAAAAGCGCTTTATGGGGCCTTTCGCCGAGCGGCTGTTCGGGGAGATTCCGGAACTGGCCTATGCCCGTGATGTCTCGCGGAACCGTCTGCCCAAAAACGTCCGGGTATCGGAATTCTTCTTTAAAGCCGGAAGTTATCTGAACAATCGCAGCCAGCAGCGCAATTATGTGTGCACCAATTATACCCACGCCGTCCGTGATCTGATGGCCCAGGGAGTGAATGTGGTGGGGCAGATGATGGCTCCGGGCGAGCCCCATGGTTTTCCCGGTCAACTGAGCTTCAGCTGCAACCCCGATTTGTCTCTGGATATTCTGCCGCTGCTGCGTGAGCGGGAGCAGCAGGGCGTGCCGGTGGCCATGGTGGCAGAAGTTAACCAGCAGCTGCCCTGGTTCGGCCATCATTCGGCCGTGGAGGAACAGCAGTTCGATGTGATCTTTAACCAGCCAACAACGGATTACCCACTGTTTTCGGCGCCACAAATGGCCATCAGCCCGTCGGACCACCTGATCGGATTTTACGCCAGCTGTCTGTTAAAAGATGGCGGCACCCTGCAAGTGGGCATTGGCTCTCTCGGCGCATCTCTCGTTCATAACGCCATTCTCCGTCATAAGCACAACGATGCCTGGCGTGCCGTTTATGATCATCTTGATGTGGCTTCGCAGTTCCCTGTGGTGGAGAGTTACGGCGGCACGGGACCGTTTGAAACCGGTCTTTACGGATGCAGCGAAATGATGGTCGATGGTTTTCTGTATTTGCTCCAGGAGGGAATTCTCAAGCGTGAGGTGTTTGATCATGCCGGTCTCCAGGCGCTGCTCAATCGTGGTGAAATAAGCCAGAAACCGTCCCTGGATATGCTGGATGTGCTGGTTCGTGAAGGATTGATCGATTCGCCACTGCGAGCCCGTGATGTTAATTGGCTGATTCAGTACGGCATCTTCCGGGAGACCGTGGAGTTTCGCGGTGGCCGTCTGCGCCTGAGTGAAGACCACGCCGTAGAGGCGGACCTCAGCCAGGAACAGACCCGGGAGGCCCTGGCTGCGCTGGCGTTGGGCTCGCGTCTGGCCGGGGGGATTGCCATGCATGGCGGTTTCTTTGTCGGACCAGAGGCGTTCTACCAGGCGCTGCGAGACCTGTCGCCCGAGCAGCGCGACAAAATCTGCATGACCAGCGTGAATTTCATCAACCATCTTTACGACCATCGCTTTGGCGACCAGAAGCTCAAAGCGGCGCAACGGTTGCACGGCCGTTTTATCAATTCAGCCATGATGTATACCCTCAGTGGTGCGGCGGTGTCGGACGGGCTGGATGATGGTCGCGTGGTCAGTGGCGTAGGAGGGCAGTACAACTTCGTCTCCATGGCCCATGAGCTTCCCGGTGCCCGTTCGATTCTGGCGCTGAGGTCTACCCGCCTGTCCGGTGGGCAGGTAGTGTCCAATATCGTGTTCAACTATGCCCATTGCACGATACCGCGACACCTTCGGGACATTGTGATTACCGAGTACGGCATTGCCGATTTGCGGGGGCAGTCCGATGAAGATGTCTATCTGGGGCTGATTCGCATCGCCGATTCCCGGTTCCAGGCGGAATTGCTGAAACGGGCACAGAAAGCGGGCAAGGTGCGTGAAGACTTCAGCTTGCCCCAGCACTGGCGCAATAACACGCCTGAATCTGTTCGCGAGGCCCTGGGAGCGGCCGGTTCCGGAGACTGGTTCCCCGCGTTTCCGTTTGGCCGGGACTTTACCGACGAGGAGCTGACCCTGGGGAAAGCCCTTAAAGGACTGAAGGCCGCAACGGCGACTCCCCGTGGTAAACTGGCGACTCTTCTGCAGGCCTTCAGGACCGAAGATGACGCCGGCCAGTACGCTGCGCTGCTAAAGCGCATGGATCTGGAAAAGCCGTCCGGACTCCGGGAGAAGCTGGACCGCAAACTGGTTATTCATGGTCTGCAGCAAATTGAACCCGCTAAAAAGACAGGAAGCGATAACAGCTGATGCAAGCCGAGAACCCGAACCCTCGCCCGGATATTTTCACCGTTCACTATGTGCTCAAGAACCGCATCGGTGAGTTGGTGGACACGTCCGAGGGCAGTGAGCCATTACACTTCGTTTACGGTAGCCCGGAAATCATCGCCGGCATTCAGGAAGCGGTGAAGGATCGCAATGTGGGGGACTGTCTGGAAGTGACGGTGCCGCCCGAGATGGCTTACGGCGAATACAAGGAAGAGCTGGTCCGCAAAGTGCCGCGGTCTTTGTTTGAAGGGATCGAAAACCTGGAGGTTGGTATGAAGTTTCAGACCAACTCCGGGGATCAGGCCCAGGTAGTGCAGGTGGTTGCCATTGATGGCAACCTGGTGAAAGTCGATGCCAATCACCCGCTGGCGGGCTTCACCCTGTATTTTGACCTGGAAATCGTGGGCCGGCGTGAAGCGACTGAAGACGAGGTGCTTCAGGGCCGGCCGCTGTTCTGAGCGAAATCCCTGCTGATGGGGCTCAGCCTGCTGTTACAGGATTCGTGTCACAGGCTGTAACCCTTGGGCTGTTCCATGTATATTTCTGAATGCTATGTATAATTGCTGTAACTGTACGTTGCCTGTATCGTCGGGGGTAAAACCCTGAAACCGGAATAAAATAACCAGAGATGGATGGCGTGGAACAAACAAACGAAAGCTGGCGAATCCTGATCGTAGAGGACGATGAGCGGCTTGCGGATCTGACCCGCGAGTATCTCGAAACCAATGGTCTGACGGTCTCCCTTGAAACCCATGGCGGGGCCGCGGTTGAGCGAATCCGGAACGAACAGCCCGATCTTGTGGTGCTGGATCTCATGCTGCCGGGTGAAGATGGCTTGTCGATTTGCCGGCGGGTGCGACCGTTCTATACCGGCCCGATCATCATGCTGACGGCCCGAACGGACGACCTTGACCAGGTGTTGGGCCTGGAAATGGGGGCCGACGATTACATTGGCAAGCCCGTGCAGCCGCGGGTTCTTCTGGCCCGTATCCGTGCCATGCTGCGCCGCGTCGACACCTCGCCGGTTAATGGCCAAGAACCCGCCGGCGAAGAGCCTGTGCGTCTTCAGTTCAATGACCTGGTGGTTGATCGCTCGATGCGCGAGGCGTGGCTGAGCGACGAAAGCATTGACCTCACCAGTGCCGAGTTCGACCTGCTATGGCTTCTGGCCAGTAATGCCGGCCGGGTATTGAGCCGGGAGGAAATTTTCACGGCTTTGAGAGGCATCGAGTACGACGGCCAGGATCGTTCCATTGATGTTCGTGTCTCCAGGATTCGTCCCAAGATTGGTGACGACCCCATTCACCCCCGTCGTATCAAAACCGTTCGCAGCAAGGGCTACCTGTTTGTAAAGGAAGCCTGATTGTGCCTGAGGCGTTGCCGCCCCGAAAACGACAACGCCGATTACCAGGGGTGGCCTGATGTCCCTGAACTTTTTCCTGAAAGCCTACGCCCGTGTTGCGATCATCGCAGCGGTGGTCCTGCTTGTTTGCATAATGTTGTTTAGCGGTATCAATTCCGTTCGTGAGCAGTACTGGCGCGAGCGGATGGCCACACCGTTGATGAGCTGGCTGGCGGCGGCCCCGGACCCTCTTAATCAGTACCACTGGATGGCGCCGATGTTCGGCCTGAAACGCGGGCAGCCCGCAAGCCTGGGGCTCTCCGCTGTCACCACCGAGCGGTTGGGGTATGGTCAGGTGGTGGCACGGCAGACAGATGGCGGCTACGAGTTTTTTGTCCGTGCGCTGAATGGCGGCGTGCTGGGACTGCACCTGGGCCAGCCCTATCAGGACCTGTTGCGGGCAACCGCGTTAGTGGTTCGCTGGCATCTTGATACGATTCCGGCGAGCCGGCGCGTGGATGTGGCGGCGCAATTGTCCGAATCGTTCAACGTTGATATCCGGTTGGTGCAGAGCGCCCGGGAGCTGCCGGACCACCAGGCGTTGGGGCTTCTGGATGAGGCCGGTCTGGCCATTCTCGACCGGAGCGACAGCCGGGCCCGGGCACTGCTTCGCCTCTCGGAGGGTGCGCTGGTGATGGTGACACCGCCTGAGCGTTTCAATCCCTGGGGTTGGCCGGTGGTGGCATTGTTGTTGGCCGTTGTCGGCGGCGTGTTGGCTCTGGCTCTGTTCCTGGGGTTGCGTTTTGTTGAAAGCCATCTGCGGAAAGTTGAGTCGGTGGCCATTCGCATTGCCCGTGGTGAGATGGGCGCCCGGGTTGAATCGGCGCCCGGTACTCTGGTGTCGCGCCTGGCGTCCTCGTTCAACAGTATGGCAGAGCATATCCAGCGTCTGGTTCAGGTGCAGCGGGAAATGATTCATGCGGTTTCCCATGAGCTGAGAACCCCGGTGGCCCGAATCCGGTTCGGCGTTCAGATGATTGAGTCCGGAAGCAGTCAGGCGGTTCTCGATAAACAGCTTGAAGGTATCGACGGTGACATTCAGGAGCTGGACGAGCTGATTGACGAGATCCTGACCTATGCCCGGCTGGAGCAGGGGGGGCCTGTGTTCAGTTTGCGGGAGGGGTCGGTCACCGATATCGTCCGGCAAGTCGTGACCGAGCAGCGGCTGATCAGGCACGATGTCCAGATTGACTGTGATATAGATGAAACGTCCCAACGGTGGTCTCTGGCGGACATGGAGCCGCGTTATATTCATCGTGCAGTTCAGAATCTGGTCGGCAACGCGGCGCGTTACGCAGCCGGTCGAGTGAAAGTAAGCTGTCATCTCGACGAAGAGAACTGCCGCATTGATGTGGAGGACGACGGCCCCGGTATTCCGGAACAGGATTGGGAAAAGGTGTTTACTGCGTTTGCGCGTCTGGATGACAGCCGCACCCGAACCTCGGGAGGCTACGGGCTTGGCCTTTCCATTGTGCGCCGGATTCTGTATTGGCATGGAGGCCAGGCCTTCGTCTGTCGAAGCGATGCCCTGGGTGGGGCCCGCTTCAGCCTGGTATGGCCCAGGCTGAAGCCTGCAGATCCGGAATTGTGAACCAGTGCTCGTTGGCTCACCTGATGTAACAAAGCTCTACACAACCCTAACTGACGCCCGTGCTGCTCCGACCGATAATCAGCAATGTAAGGGATGACTTTTGAGGTTGTAGTTCTTACGAACTTTCCTTGTTTCATTCGTCATTTGAGGGCCGGTTTTTCCGGCCCTTTTTTTATTTCCGCGCCGCGTCACACCGCGCGCCTCCTGTCCTGTTAGAATTCCCCTAAACAACAGGAGATCTCAATGCCCCGATATCTGCTTGCCATTGACCAGGGAACCACAAGTTCCCGAGCCATTGTTTTTGATCAAAAAGGCGCGCAGGTCGCCGTTGCCCAGCAGGAATTTGACCAGTACTTTCCGGAAGACGGCTGGGTTGAGCATGATGCCGTGGAAATCTGGGAGAGCACGTTGTCGGTCTGCCGTGACGCCCTCTGCAATGCCAGAATTGCCGCCTCGGACCTGGCCGGAATCGGCATCACCAATCAGCGCGAAACCACCGTTATCTGGGATCGGGCCACGGGGCAGCCCATTCATCATGCGATTGTCTGGCAGGACCGGCGTACTGCCTCCTGGTGCACCAAATTGCGCCAGGATGGTCACGAGCCTCTGGTGGTTGACCGCACCGGGCTATTGATCGATCCCTACTTCTCTGCCACCAAGATTGCCTGGATTCTGGACAACGTTGACGGTGCCCGCCAGCGTGCGGAAGCGGGTGAGCTGGCCTTTGGTACCATTGATACCTGGTTGCTCTGGAACCTCACCGGAGGCAAACGTCACCGTACCGATGCCACCAACGCCTCCCGGACTGCGCTGTTCAATATTCATAGCCAGGAGTGGGACGACGAGTTACTCAGGCTCTTCCGCGTGCCTGCAGCTTTGCTGCCAGAGGTGCTGGACAGCGCCGCCGAGTATGGTGAGACCGACTCCGACGTACTCGGCGCCCCTGTTATGGTGGCGGGTATTGCCGGCGACCAGCATGCGGCTTTGATCGGGCAGGCCTGTTTTGAGCCGGGAATGGCCAAAAGTACCTATGGCACGGGCTGCTTCCTGATGCTGAATACCGGTCCCGAGGCTCTGCGCTCTGAAAACCGGTTGTTAACCACCGTGGCCTATCGGCTTGATGGTCAGCCCTGTTATGCGATTGAAGGCAGTATTTTTGTGGCCGGTGCTGCCATGCAGTGGTTGCGTGACGGGCTCCGTTTGATTTCACACGCCCGGGAGTCTGCGGAGCACGCAGCGGCAGTCGGTGTGAATAATCCGGTGTACCTGGTGCCGGCATTTACCGGACTGGGGGCCCCACACTGGGACCCGAACGCTCGTGGCGCCATTCTGGGGCTGACCCGTGACACCGGCATTGCCGAGATTGTCACTGCAGGGCTGCAATCGGTGTGTTACCAGACCAAAGACCTGGTGCGGGCCATCCGCAACGACGGCGCCCGGCTAGAGTCGCTTAGGGTGGACGGCGGTATGGCAGTCAACGACTGGGTGATGCAGTTTCTATCTGACATTCTGAACGTTCCCGTCGACCGGCCGCGGGTCACCGAAACCACAGCCTTGGGTGCTGCTTACCTGGCTGGATTGCAAACCGGCGTGTTCGAGAGCCTGGAGCAGATTCGCTCGCTCTGGGAATGCGAGCATCAGTTCCGGCCAGATATGGCACCGGGTTTGCGCGAATCCTTATATGCCGGATGGCTGGACGCGGTAGAGCGGGTCTGCCATCACTGACCGCCCGGGGAGCGCCCCGTGCGCCCTAGTGCACGGGTTCGTGCCCGGCGCGCTCAAAGGCGATCAGGTGGTCTGCCTCTACCCGGACAGGGACATTTTCACCAAGATTGAAGTCCAGGTGACTTCGGAACAGGGCCTCAAACTCGGTCTCTTCCGAGCAACGGAAACGGTAGAGAGTGGAGGTGCCGGCAAAGGTTTTTTCCACCACTTTCGGCTTCAGGTCCGAGGTCTCGTCAAACACAATATCGTCCGGCCGGATCAGTACATCCAGTAAGGTGCCGGGTTGCCATTTATAGGCTCTGTTGCCGTGAATGACACCCAGTTCCGAATCGATGGTGTCAGGCCCCAGCGCCTTGCCCGGAATAAATCCGCCCTGCCCGACGAAACTGGCAACAAACCGGTTGGCGGGTTCGTGGTAAAGGTTGTAGGGCACATCCCACTGCTGAATCTGGCCGTCCCGGAGTACCGCCACCTGATCGCACATCGCGAACGCTTCTTGCTGGTCATGTGTTACCAGTATTGCGCTGATGCCCAGGGTTTTGAGGATTTCCCGTACGTCCAGGCTAAGGCGACGGCGCAGATCGGTGTCGAGATTGGAAAACGGTTCGTCCAGCAGGATAAGCGTAGGCTCCGGGGCCAGCGCGCGGGCCAGGGCTACCCGCTGTTGCTGACCGCCGGACAGCTCATGAGGGTAGTTGTCAGCCAGGTCCTGCAGGTGCACCAGATGCAACAGCTCCATCACTTTTTGCCGACGCTCGGGTTTGCTGAGAGATTTCAGGCCAAACCCGACGTTGTCTGCGATGGAGAGATGCGGGAACAACGCATAATCCTGAAAGACCATGCCGATCTTGCGCTTTTCCGGTTGCAGGGCCCGGCCCGGTAAGCTGATTGCCTGGGATTGCAACCGTATTTCACCCTGAGAAATTGGTAAAAAGCCTGCCAGAGCTCTGAGGACGGTGCTTTTTCCGCAGCCGCTGGGGCCCAGAAGGCAGCCGATATCGCCGTGACTGAGGGCAAAGCTGATGTCTTTTACTACGGAGTCAGCACCGTAGCCACAGGACAGGTTATTAACTTCCAGCAGCCACTCTGCCGGGGGCACCATCGTGTTCGGCATGAATCAGTCCAGACGGTTGAGAATCAAAAATTCGAGCAAGGCTTTCTGGGCATGCAGCCTGTTTTCGGCTTCATGCCAGACCACTGAGCGTTCGTGGTCCATCATGTCTGCCGAGATTTCCTCGCCCCGATGGGCGGGCAGGCAGTGCATGAACAGGGCATCTTTGTCGGCCAGTGCCATCAGCGCCGGGTTGATCTGGTAGTTGCCAAAGGCTTGTTCCCGGGCTTTCTGTTCGTCTTCCTGGCCCATGGAGGCCCAAACGTCGGTAACCAGCAGATGAGCGCCGCGGGCGGCTTCTTCCGGGGTTCGCATCACGGTAACCCGGTCGGAATGCTGTTTGGTCAGTTCCTGATCCGGCTCGTAGCCCTCGGGGCAGGCGATGTTGAGATGGAACCCGAAGCGCTCTGCGGCATTGATGTAGGAGTGGCACATATTGTTGCCGTCGCCAATCCAGGCCACTGTTGCACCCTGAATGCTGCCTCTGAGCTCGCGGTAGGTCTGCATATCGGCGAGCAGTTGGCAGGGGTGAAAGTCATCGGTCAGGGCGTTGATTACCGGTTTGCTGGAGGCCGCAGCAAAGCGCTCAACAGTGTTATGGTCGAAGGTGCGGATCATTACCGCATCGACCATGCTGGAAATCACAATGGCAGAATCTTCGATTGGCTCGCCGCGGCCAAGCTGGGTGTCGCGGGGGGAGAGAAACATGGCGGTCCCTCCCAACTGTGCCATGCCCGCTTCAAAGGAGACCCGGGTGCGGGTTGAGGATTTCTCGAAGATCATGGCCAATACCCGGTTTTTCAGGGTGTCCCGGGTCTGGCCGGCGCGCCATTCCTTGCGCAATCTGGAGGCGTGGTCCAGCAGCCCTTCCAGTTCCGCAGTGCTCATGTCATTCAGTGTCAGAAAGTGTCTTGCTGCCATGAAAGGCCCCTGTTTGAAGCAAACTGCCCGTTTGGAAAAGCAGACAAGTCTAGCCCGTCATTACCCTGAAAACAACGCTGGCCGGGGGCTGGTTGCTCTGGGTCAAACCAGATGGTTTGTTGAGGTTGCGGGCACCCGTGTACAATGCCTTTGAAAGCCGCGTGATGGCAATGCCGACTCCCAACCAGAGGACTGAGTTCATGGATATCAATGAAACCATCAAGAGCCAACTCGAAGAGAACCCCGTTATCCTGTACATGAAAGGCACTCCGCAGGCTCCACAATGCGGTTTCTCCTCACGCACGGTTCAGGCTCTGATGGCCTGTGGCGAGCGCTTCGCCTTCGTAAATATTCTGGATAATCAGGAGCTTCGTGAGGCGCTGAAAGTTTATTCCAGCTGGCCGACCTACCCACAGCTCTATATCAACGGTGAGTTGGTCGGGGGGTGCGACATTATTATGGAGATGTCGGAAAGCGGTGAGCTCGCCAAGATGGTGAAGGGCGCTGCGGGCCAGGCCGAAGCCTGAGGCCTTCTGCCGTTACTGCCGTTTCGGGGTGAAGACCAGCTCCACCTCGAAACGGTCAGACTCCTCCCCCTCGGGGCTGGGATAGGGGCTTGCCGCCAGAGCCGTTCGGTAGGCTGCACGATCAATGCCTTCCACCCCCGTAGATCTAATTACCCGTGCCCGTGTCAGCGCGCCGTTGGGCATCAGCCTCAATTCCAGTTCCATGGACACGGTTTCTGTCAGTGCCGAAATTTCCGGCACCCGTTTCTGATCCAGATTCTCTGCCAGGTGTGTGGCCAGCCGAATGAGGTAGGGGTCGTTTTCCGACGGTGATTCTGTGATTCTCTTGATGCGCTCCGGGGTTTGTGTAGGTTCGGAAACCCTGGGGGTCAGCGCCGGTGTTGAACGCGAGGCCTGCGACTCCGGCATCGGCTTTGGGGAGCTGGTGCCCCTGTTGTTTTGGGTGTCAGTTCGGGGAGTGCGCTCAGGTTGTGGTTCAGCCATGGTGCGGGACGGTGCCCGGGGCGTTGCGTCCGGCGGTCGCCCGGTATCAGGCTCGGCGTGTTCGGGAGCGTTTTGCGAGGGGGCTGGTGCCTTTTCCTGGGTGGGCGGAGCAACCGGGCTCGTCAGCGTAAACACCAGACGATGGGTTAGCTCCTGGGCTTCCGTCAGGGGAGCAGGAAGCCCGGCCAGCACCAGAGTGTGTGTCAGGATGGCTAACGACGTCGCCAACAGCAGTCGATAGGGCGCCGGCATTGAGGTGGAGTGAACAGCCAGATCCGGCATCGAGATCAGGCTGTTTTTGCGCGCAGATTACCGACAACGGCGTTCAGGGCCCTGTCAATCAGTGCGCCTTGTTCCAGCAGTGTAAGGCGCCCACGACGCATTTCGTGAGCCAGTTCAACCCGGCTTTTCTCGATGACTTTCAGGCCCATCCGGTTAACAAAGACAAAGCAGTCTGCTTCCTCAATGATCGCGGAAAGCTTGCAACGAAAGCTCGTGCCGTTCACCAGGCGAAACTCAACCCAGTTGCCCAGTTCGATATTGTCCAGTTTGGTTACGTATTCGGCGATGGCGGCATCTTCCAGTTCTTGCTGTCGTTCAATCGCAGTCTGGTGCAGAACCGGGGCTTCTTCTTCCTGCTTCGGGTCTGTGTCCTGGCGAGCTTCGATTGCCGCGTTGGTGCGGAAAGCTTCAGCCAGTTCATGTTTTAGCTGCCCCATCATCTGGTCGAGCCGGGTGGCGTTGTAGGACACCTCCTCCAGGCCGGCGCGAAGTGCTTTCAGCAGGCCGGGAACAACGCGGACCCACTGGTCGCGTTCCTCGTCTTCTTCATGGGGATGCAGGCACCAGATCAGGTCGTCTACCACCCGTGCGCTTTCCTGCCAACGGTGTTCGGTATCATCTTTCAGATAGGCCAGGAACATGACGCGGCTCCAGCCATTCATCAGAATGTCCCGCACTGACTCGGGTAGCCGATAGCGGGATACTTTCTCCTGCAGCAGCCGGTCGACCTCCTCCTGGGCTTTCTGCGACTTGATTCGGCCGCGCTCGGACTCCCGGGTTCTTTGTTCCACCAGCGAGGCCTTTCGGTTTTCCCGTTCGAGGAAGAGTTCAAACTCGTCGTTGAGTGTCTCGAACAGCCGGATATCGCCGTCGAATTCGTTCAGGATGCGTTGCACAACGTTGTGTATCTGGCTGTAAAGTTTGTCTCGGGATTTTTCATCACTGTTGCTCCATCCGATACCGGCGCGGGCCAGAGAGTTAAGCAGTTTGCGGGCCGGATGGGTGGCTTTGCCAAAGAAACTTTTGTCTTTGATGACGACTTTGAGAATGGGGATTTGCAGACGACTGATGAGCACCTGAACCGGCGCCGACAGGTTGTAGTCATCCAGAATGAATTCGAACAGCATGGAGACGAGGTTTATCAGGTCTTCATCGACTTCGTTCAGGGCCGGCTGCCGGCCATCCGGGGTATCCTTTTTGGCCAATAGCTGCTGTACCACCTGGCGCAGGTCGACAGTCAGAGGTTCGCCGGTGCTGAGATCCCCGGCCTCCATGCCATGCTGCTGCAGCGGAATCGCATTGAGCAGATCGGCCAGTTCCCGGCCGCCAATCACCTCTAATGAGGGGTCTGCACTGCGCGGTGGCATACCTGCGTTGGCTCTCTGAACCGACAGCATCTGCCGGATTTGGTCGAACAGTGCAGTGTCTTCCGGCCGTTGATCGTAGCTGGCGGCTACTTTCTGGCTGTCTTCGGAAGAACTTTCCCCGGCCGCGGCCGTTTTCTGACCGGGGTCCTTTTTACCGTGATAACGGAAATTCGGAATAATCCCGGCCTGGATCAGAATGCGATTGGCTTCGTCCAACAGCATTCCCAGGTTGGAAATGACATACCGGTCAAATTGCTTGAGTAGAATGAGGCGCTCGCGAATTTGTATGTCGAGAGCCTGAATGGCTTCAGTGAAGGCGCTGCAGAGATGTTCCGGTGCCATGGGGTTGACCGGTTCGTCCTCGGTAGCGCCCGGATAGATTTCGCTGAAGCGTGCCTGCAGTTGCAACAGGGGCCCCTGGAAATGCGCTTTCGCCTTGGTGGCCATGGCGTTGAAAGCAACCTGTTCTTCAAGGTCGTCGTTGCCAACCAGCGACAGGGAGTCGGCGCCTGCCTGCGGATTGGCTTCATTTGCCTGGAGCTGACCTGCGTGGGGCGGGTTGGCAAAGAATTGTGCTACGGTATTCTGGAAGTGTCTTTCCACGCCCTTGCGCTTGATCCGGATTTCGCGCATGGCTTCGAAATAGCGGTTTTGTTCATTATTACTTCGGGCATTATTGGCAAGTTCGAAGAGCGAGTCATCGACCGCGTCGAAGGCCCCTTGCAGTAAATCGCCCAGCCCCGCCACAACCGTGTCGCGGATGCGAGTAGCCTCCGCCGGAACCGGCCGCGTGCTTGCCGCTTCCCTGTGCTCGCGGAGATAGTGTATGCCGGACTGCTTATTCATGGCCGACTCCTGTTTACGCCTCAACCGGATACATGACCGAGCCTGATGTTTATCTATTCTGGTTATTGGTTAAATTTAGCGCATTTCCCGCCGCATTAACATGAATAAACGCTAACCTGGGATCGGGTTCATAAACTCCTGGTGCGTTTCTTCTTGCGTTTCGGGTGTACGATGGCCGCTTTGACCACGTTGTCTTTGATTTGCAGCACTTCGATGCGATGTTGTCCTACCTTCAGGCAGACGTTGGTGTCCGGGATGTTTTCCAGGGTTTCCGTGATCAGGCCGTTGAGTGTTTTGGGGCCATCGGTAGGCAGGTGCCAGCTCAGGGTTTTGTTGATGGTGCGCACCGATGCACTGCCATCAATAATAAAGGTGCCGTTGTCCTGGGGAATAATGTCGGGGGAGGTGGCGGCGTAATCCGTTGTGAATTCTCCGACGATTTCCTCGAGGATATCTTCCAACGTGGCCAGGCCCATGACATCGCCATACTCGTCCACGACGATGCCAAACCGGCGCTTTCCTTTCTGGAAGTTCAGCAGCTGCGTATTCAGGGCCGTGCTTTCCGGAATGAAATACGGTTCCTGGCACAGTTGCATGATCATGGCCTTGTTAATGTCGGCCTCCTGCAGCAGTCTGGCCGCGCTGCGAAGATGCAGAATCCCCTGGATGTTGTTGATGTCGCCCTTGAAAATCGGCAAGCGCGTGTGCTGGCTGCTTCTGAGCTGGCGCAGAATGGTGTCGGTATCGTCCTCCAGGTCGATGCCGACGACATCATTCCTGGGCACCATGATGTCGTTGACCGTGACATTTTCCAGATCAAGAATGCCGACCAGCATATCCTTGTGGCGTGCAGGAATCAGGGCGCCGGCTTCGTTTACCACGGTGCGCAGTTCTTCGCGGCTGAGGTGGTCTTCCGAGGCCCGGGCGGAAGAAACACCCAACAGCCTGAGAATGCCGGTGGTGAACAGGTTTACCGCCCAGACCAGCGGGTAGAGCAACTTCAGCAGTGGTCCCAGCACAAAACTGGCGGGGAACGCGATTTTTTCCGGAAACAGGGCGGCGAGAGTTTTGGGGGTAACTTCTGCGAAAATCAGGATGACGATCGTGAGCAGAGCCGTGGCGATGGCAATCCCGGCATCACCCCAGAGCCGAATGGCGATCACCGTCGCAATGGACGAAGCAAAAATGTTGACGAAGTTGTTTCCGATCAGGATGACGCCTATCAACTGGTCGGTCCGGTTGATAAGTCTTTGCGCCCGTTGCGCGCCCTTATGGCCGGTTTGGGCCATGTGTTTCAGGCGGTAGCGGTTGAGGGACATCATGCCGGTTTCGGAGCTGGAGAAAAATGCGGAAAGAATGATCAGCCCGAAGAGAAGGATAAACAGCGCGGCCAGCGATGTTTCGTTCAAGAGAAAAGCCCTTTTAATTGGTGGTGAGCTGAGAAAGTAGGTTTTGGCTGTGACCTGTGTCAAGCCGGTCTGCTCAGGGACGTTCCGGCTCAGAGCCCCCGGTGAAAGACCAGCTCAAGAACAAACTTGCTGCCGTAAAAAGCCAGCATCAGCAGGGCGCAGCCGGCCAGGGTCCACCGGCTGGCGGTGATGCCGCGCCAGCCCTTGGTGTAGCGGCCTACCAGAAGCCCTACAAAAACCAGCAGGGATAACAGAGAGAAAACAGTTTTGTGGGCCAGATCCTGGGCAAACAGATCTTCAATAAACAAAGCGCCGGTAACAATGGCCAGGATCAGTAGCACCACGCCCGCCCAGACCATTTCGAAAAGCAGGGATTCCATGGTCTGCAATGGCGGGAGATTGCGCACGAGCAGACCATTGTAGTTGCGTTTGAGTTGCCGGTTCTGGAGCCAGAGAATGACGGCTTGAATGGCGGCCAGCGAAAACAGGCTATAGGCGGTAATGGACAGCGCGATATGGGAGAGCATTCCGAAGCTCTCCTCCGGCACCAGGCGGGACGGTGTATGGGTGATCAGCGCCATTACTATGGTTAGCGCGGCAATGGGGTAAGCGACCACAAACAGGCTTTGCACCGGTTTTCTCAGGTTCAGCCCCAGCAATAAAAATACGATCAGCCAGGAAATCAGCACCGAGCTTTTGAAAAAACTGAAGTCGAAGCCGTCGTCCAGGTGCACGGTCTGGGCGATCAGCAGCCCGTGACCGACCAGGGCGAGTATGCCGATCAGCGTGGTGATCGCAAGGTTGCTGTGCACCCTGCCGCGCAGATGGAGGGCCTGAAGCGCGGTTCCAACGCTATAGAGAAATAATGCGGTAACCGCCAGAATCAGCGTTCCCATGACATCCTTAATCGTGTTGCCTGATGAAGTGAAATCGGCGCGGAGTTGTTCAGAGGCTCCGTAGTCTGGGTATAATGTCGCGATTATGCAACAGGAATCAAGCGGGCCGAGCCGGCTTCTTGATCTGTGTGAACAAATTCTCCGGGGTACGGAAGAGCAACATGTTTGAGAATCTCCAGGACCGGCTATCCGGTAGCTTGCGCAAGATCTCGGGTCAGGCCCGCCTGACGGACGACAATATCAAGGACACGCTCCGCGAAGTGCGGATGGCGTTGCTTGAGGCCGACGTCGCACTGCCTGTGGTCAAGGCTTTCGTAGAGGGTGTTCGCCAGCGTGCGATTGGTCAGGAGGTGCAGCGCAGTCTGACGCCGGGGCAGGTTTTCGTAAAAGTTGTCCAGCAGGAGCTGGAGCGGGTTATGGGGGACGGCAACGAGTCCCTGAACCTGGCGACGCGTCCGCCTGCGGTCATTATGATGGCCGGCCTGCAGGGTGCGGGTAAGACCACGACAGTTGCCAAGTTGTCGCGGATTTTGAAGGAGCGTGAAAAGAAGTCGGTACTTGTGGTCAGTGCAGACATCTATCGGCCGGCGGCTATCCGGCAGCTGGAAACTCTCGCCGGTGAAGTGGGGGTTGAGTTTTTCCCCAGCACCACCGAGCAGGACCCGGTAGATATCGCCAATGGCGCCATTGAGGCCGCCCGTCGCAAGCACATTGATGTGGTGATTCTGGATACGGCGGGCCGTCTCCACGTTGACGAGCAGATGATGGGCGAGATTGGCCGCTTGCACAAAGCCGTTGATCCGGTTGAAACCCTGTTCGTGGTCGATGCCATGACCGGCCAGGACGCCGCCAATACCGCCAAGGCATTCAACGATGCGTTGCCTCTGACCGGTGTGGTGCTGACCAAAACCGATGGCGATGCCCGTGGGGGTGCAGCTCTGTCGGTACGCCACATTACCGGTAAGCCGATCAAGTTCCTCGGGATCGGGGAGAAATCAGACGCATTGGAGCCGTTTTATCCCGACCGGGTTGCTTCCCGGATCCTCGGCATGGGAGATGTTCTTTCTCTCATCGAGGAGGCCGAACGCAAGCTGGACAAAAAGAAAGCGGAGAAGCTGACCAAGAAGATCAAGAAAGGTAAGGGCTTTGATCTTGAGGACTTCCGGGACCAGCTTCAGCAGATGAAGAACATGGGCGGCATTGGTGGCTTGCTGGACAAGCTGCCGGGCATGGGGCAGATGGCTCAGATGGCCCAGGCGCAGGTTAACGACAAGTCCGTTGGCCAGATGGAGGCGATTATTTGCTCCATGACGCCGAAAGAGCGTCGATATCCGGATGTCATCAATAACTCCCGCAAGCGCCGCATCGCGGCCGGTTCCGGTACGCAGATCCAGGACGTGAATCGTTTGCTCAAGCAGCACAAGCAAATGCAGAAGATGATGAAAAAGTTCGGCAAGAAGGGCGGAGCGGCTAACCTGATGCGCGGTATGGGTGGTATGATGCCGCCCGGCGGCGGTGGTGGCGGAATGCCTCCCTTTGGCCGTATGTAAAAAGCCTTACACATAAAATGGGGAAACCATCGGTTTCCCTGTTTTCATTGGCGCTTTTTTCGCATAGAATAGCGCCCCTTTCGAGTATGGGTCTTCCCGTCAGCTGCCAGTCGGCTTGTCGGGAATCGTACAAAGTTCGTACAACAGAACAGGATATTGGTCGAAATGGTAACAATCCGTTTGGCTCGTGGCGGCTCCAAGAAGCGCCCGTTCTACCATCTGACAGTCACTGACAGCCGCAAATCCCGCGACGGTCGGTTCATTGAGCGTGTTGGTTTCTTCAACCCGGTTGCCCGTGGCCAGGAAGAGCGCCTGCGCGTTAACCGTGAGCGCGTTGACTACTGGCTGGGCCAGGGTGCTCAGGCCAGCGAGCGCGTTGCGCAGCTGCTGAAGGTTGCTGAGTAAAAGCACGACTTGTACCGGGGTTGGAAAAGGCATGACACAGAATTCGCAGGAAACTGTGATCGGCCGGATCACCTCGGTATTCGGGGTCAAGGGTTGGCTTAAGGTCTTCTCTTATACCGACCCGAAAGACGGAATTCTGGATTACCGTGACTGGGTTTTGCTCCTGAACGGTAAGCGTTTTCCGGTAAGGCTTGAGGAGGGTCGCCGCCAGGGGCAGGGGATCGTCGTCAGGCTTAAGGGTATTGATGATCGTGAAGTGGCCCGCTCTTACAGCGGTGCCGAGATCCGGGTTCCGACCGAGCAGTTGCCTGAACTTCCCGAGGGAGAGTTCTACTGGCACCAGCTCGAAGGTCTGGATGTCTTTACGGTTGAGGGTGAGTGCCTTGGTAAGGTGCATCATCTTCTGGAAACAGGCTCTAACGATGTCCTGGTTGTGCACGCAACAGCGGGTTCGATAGACCAGCGCGAGCGGTTGCTTCCGTATTTGCCGGAGCAGGTTGTTCAGCAGGTGGATCTCGATGCCGGCCGTATCGTGGTCGACTGGGACCCGGAGTTCTGACGGGTGTGGGTTGGCGCAGTCAGTCTGTTCCCGGATATGTTTTCTGCGGTGACGGATTACGGAATTACCGGGAGAGCCGTGCGTGAAGGGTTATTGACCTTTCAAAGCTGGAATCCCCGGGATTACACCCACGATCGTCATCGCACGGTGGATGACCGGCCTTATGGTGGCGGCCCGGGTATGCTGATGAAAATTCAGCCCCTGCGGGACGCAATCCAGGCGGCCAGGGCATCGGCACCCGGCAAGGCCTGTGTGGTCTATCTTTCGCCGCAAGGTGAAAGGCTGGATCAGTCGGTGGTGGAGTCACTCGCCGCCGAACAGCAGCTCATTCTTGTTGCCGGTCGGTATGAAGGCGTGGACGAGCGTCTGATTGCGACCGAAGTTGACCGGGAGGTGTCCCTCGGGGATTTTGTGCTCTCGGGAGGCGAACTGGCAGCGATGGCTGTGATTGATGCGGTAACACGCCTCATCCCCGGAGCGCTGGGTCATGCGCAGTCGGCAGAGCAGGATTCCTTTGCCGATGGATTGCTGGATTGTCCGCACTACACCCGGCCCGAGGTATACGAAGGTCAGGCGGTGCCGGAAGTTCTTTTGGGCGGTCACCATGAACAGATCCGGCGTTGGCGATTGCAAGAGTCGTTGAGGCGAACCAGTGAGCGGCGCCCCGACCTGCTGGAAAAGCGGGTGCTTACGGAAGAAGAGCGCCAGTTACTGGAAGAAATTTTGAACGAACCGGGTGCCTCTGAGTCATCAGGGCATTGAAAGATTGGGTATCAGGAGCATTACGATGAGCGGCAAGAACAACATCATCAGTCAACTTGAAGCAGAACAGATGACCAAGGAAATCCCTGCCTTTGCGCCGGGTGATACCGTGGTTATTCAGGTACGCGTAACTGAAGGCAACCGTGAGCGCCTGCAGGCGTTCGAGGGTGTGGTTATCGGCAAGCGTAACCGTGGCATGAACTCTTCCTTCACTGTTCGTAAGATTTCTTACGGCGTGGGCGTTGAGCGTACCTTCCAGACCTATTCCAAGCTGATCGACAGCGTTAGCGTGAAGCGTCGCGGTGACGTGCGTCAGGCCAAGCTTTACTACCTGCGCGACCTGTCTGGTAAGGCAGCTCGTATCAAGGAAAAGCTTAACTGATTCGGATTCGTTTGGTCAGTACCGAAAAAGCAGCCTCAAGAGGCTGCTTTTTTTATGGTTTAATACCTGCCCTGATTGGGTGGAAAGGTAGAATTCTGTGCCGAGATCGGAAGACCAGCAATGGATAGAGCAGTTCAGCGATGCGGTCTGGCTAGAGGATGGTCTGGGGCAGAAGACTCGCGAGGCCTATGCCAGTGATTTGCGGCGCTTGTCTGCCTGGCTTGAAGCCTTACCCGGTGCGCCTGGCCTGATTCGGGTAAAGCGTGACGATTTGCTGGCCTGGATGTCGAGCGGCCTGGTTGATGGGCTCAAGGCCTCGACTGCGGCTCGCCGGTTGTCCGGTATCCGGCGTTTTTATCGTTTTCTGTTGCGTGAGGGGGTTATCGCCGAGGATCCGACCTTGCGTATCGATAGTCCGCGGTTGCCTCGACGGCTGCCTGACACTCTGACGGAGGCGGACGTAGAGTCTTTGCTGTCAGAACCAGACCCTCAGGTGGCCATCGAATTGCGGGACCGGGCTATGCTGGAAATTCTATACGGTTGCGGTTTACGGGTCTCAGAGCTGACCGGGCTGGCCGTTGATCAGGTTAACCTGAGGCAGGGCGTTGTCCGGATTCATGGTAAGGGGGGCAAAGAGCGTCTGGTGCCTCTGGGTGAAGAGGCGATAGACTGGCTTTTGCAATATATGCGGCAGGCGAGAGGTGAGTTGCTTCGGGCTAAATCCAGTGATGCCCTCTTCCCCGGTAACCGTGGAACCGCTATGACGCGCCAGGCTTTCTGGTATCGCATCCGGCATTATGCCGCCCGCTGCGGCATCACCAGGCATCTGTCGCCGCATACGCTCCGGCACGCGTTCGCTACCCATTTGCTCAACCACGGTGCGGATTTGAGAGTGGTTCAGATGCTGTTGGGGCACTCCGATTTGTCCACAACCCAGATATATACCCATGTGGCGCGGCAACGGTTACAGGATTTGCACCAGGCCCATCATCCCCGGGGGTGATGCCTGGCGAGTGGTCGCTGAACTATTCGCGCTTTCCGGTGTCGCAGACATCACACTTAATGACAGAGGTAGTTGTAAGCTCATGAGCATCAGAGATTTAGTCATATCCATCGGATTGGTGTTGAGCGTAGCCTGGATTCCGGCCTCTCAGGCCAGCGATGCCGAAGAGCGCATTGCCCAGCGGCTGACCGAGGCGGTGCCCGGGCTCCGGGTGACTTCTGTGCGCGAATCCGAGGCGAAAGGGTTGTACGAGGTTCAGAGCAATAACGGCGATACCATCTATACCACTGAAGACGGGGCGTACCTGTTGACCGGTGACCTCCTGAAGATCACGGACAATGGCATTGCCAACGTCACGGAGGAGTCCCGCGCCGCCACCCGGAAGACGGCAATGGCCGAATTTGGTGGGGACGGGGTAATTTCTTATCCGGCCAGTGGTGAAGAGAAAGCCGTCATCGACGTCTTTACGGATATCGATTGCCCATACTGCCGGAAGTTGCATGACGAAGTTCCGCAGCTCAATGATTACGGTATTACCGTCAACTATTATGGTTTTCCGCGTTCAGGCCCGAATACACCGTCTTTCCGCAAATATGTGTCGGTCTGGTGCGCAGAAGACCAGCAAACGGCCATGGATGCCGCCAAGGCAGGGCGCTCTGTTGAGCAGAAGCGTTGTGAAAATCCGGTGGCCGAGCAGTACCGTCTGGGCGGGCAGGTCGGCGTGACTGGCACGCCTGCGATCGTGCTGGAAGACGGTAACATGGTTCGGGGGTATGTGCCGGCCCGGAATCTGGCCGAGGGTCTTGGGCTTTTATAAGGTTGCCGGCGCTCGCCGGTATCGTGACACATTGTTGAACGTGTGACCGATTCAGGGCTTATTCACCGGGCCCTGAATCGGTATACTATGCCCCCTATTGCAATCCATCAGCACCCCATCGGGATCAGAGGTGAGAGCTTGAAAGACGTTAATGTCGGAATTTGCGGACTGGGAACCGTAGGCGGCGGTACATTCAATGTCCTGACTCGCAACGCGGCGATTATTGCGGGCCGTGCAGGCTGCAATATCCGTATCACACGCGTGGCCAGCCGTCGCAGTCGCGACGACCTTGAGTTGGGTGATGTTCCGTTCAGCACCGATATTTACGATGTGGTGAATGATCCCGCTGTTGATATTGTGGTGGAGCTGATTGGTGGCTACGACGCGGCCAAGGAATTGGTGCTGGCAGCCATTGCCAATGGCAAGCACGTTGTTACCGCCAACAAGGCATTGATTGCGGTACACGGCAACGAGATATTTGAGGCGGCGGAAAAGGCGGGTGTCGTTATTGCCTACGAAGCCGGTGTGGCCGGTGGCATTCCCGTGATCAAAGCGGTGCGTGAAGGCCTGGCCGCAAACCGGATCGATACCATCGCCGGCATTATCAACGGGACGGGTAACTATATTCTTACTGAAATGCGCGCCGGCCGTGAGTTTGGCGAAGTGCTCAAAGAAGCCCAGGCGCTCGGTTACGCTGAAGCCGACCCGACCTTCGATGTTGAGGGCATTGATGCAGCCCACAAGCTGACCATTCTGGCCGCTTCCGGTTTCGGTGTTCCGCTGCAGTTCGAAAAAGCGTATACCGAAGGCATTTCCGGTATCACGCCTTACGATATCACTCACGCCGAATTGCTGGGATACCGGGTAAAGCATCTGGGCATCGCCCGTCGCCGGGATGAAGGTATTGAGCTGCGTGTTCATCCCACGCTGGTGCCCAAAAGCCACCTGATTGCCCAGGTCGACGGGGTGTTGAATGCGGTTCTGGTTGACGGTGACGCCGTTGGCCAGACTATGTATTACGGGCCCGGCGCCGGGGACGAGGCCACGGGCTCGGCTGTGATTGCCGATATTGTGGATGCGGCTCGTGCAGTGGCCAACAGCAGCCAGCAGCGCATTCCTTATCTTGGCTTTACGCCGGAGTCCCTGGAGGACCTGCCGGTATTACCGATGGAAGATGTCCAGTCGGCCTATTACCTGCGCATCCAGGCGCTGGATCATCCGGGTGTATTGGCCAAGATTGCGGCGATTCTGAGTGAGCATGGCATCAACATTGAATCGATCATGCAGAAGGAATCAGAGTTCAAGGATGGTCGTATCCCGGTCATCATCCTGACCCACACGGTTCAGGAGCGCCAGATGAACCTGGCTATAGACGAGATGGAATCCCTGGCCGATATCGATGGCAAGGTTGTTCGTATTCGCGCAGAAAACTTTAAC
Organism: Marinobacter sp. VGCF2001; assembly: GCF_049943275.1. NCBI lineage: Bacteria > Pseudomonadati > Pseudomonadota > Gammaproteobacteria > Pseudomonadales > Marinobacteraceae > Marinobacter > Marinobacter sp. VGCF2001. The sequence continues at coordinate 3,191 of NZ_JBNFVX010000013.1, read as the reverse complement.
TGACAGGTACGCACGTGAGATACATCAGTACACGGGGTGAAGCGCCCGCACTGGGCTTTGAAGACGTTCTTCTGACCGGGCTGGCCACGGACGGTGGCCTCTATGTGCCGGAATCCTTACCGCACTTCAGCCTGGAAGAAATTCGTAGCTGGCGCGGCCTGCCTTACGCGGAGCTGGCGTACAAGGTGATGTATCCGTTTGTGGAAGATGCGATTCCCGCAGACGATTTCCGCCAGATGCTCGATGACACCTACGCTGTGTTCAGCCATCAGGCGGTGGCACCGCTGGTGCAGTTGGACAGCAACGAGTGGGTGATGGAACTGTTCCGTGGCCCCACGCTGGCGTTCAAGGATTTCGCCCTGCAGCTGCTGGGCCGCCTGCTGGACTATGTGCTCGAGAAGCGCAAGCAGCACGTTGTGATTATGGGGGCCACCTCCGGTGATACCGGCTCTGCTGCCATCGAAGGCTGCCGCCGTTGCGAGCACGTGGATATTTTTATCCTGCATCCGCACCAGCGGGTGTCAGAGGTGCAGCGCCGGCAGATGACCACGGTACAGGGCGACAACATCCATAACATCGCAGTCAAAGGCAACTTCGACGACTGTCAGCGCATGGTGAAGGAGAGCTTCGGCAACCAATCCTTCCTTGGTGGAAAAACCCAGCTGGCGGCGGTGAACTCTATAAACTGGGCACGGATCATGGCCCAGATTGTTTACTACTTCCAGGCCTCGCTGTCGCTGGGTGGCCCGGACCGCAGCATGGCGTTCTCGGTGCCCACCGGTAATTTCGGTGACATTTTTGCCGGCTACCTCGCCAAAAAGATGGGGCTGCCGATCAATCAGCTGGTCATTGCCACCAACCGCAACGATATCCTGCATCGCTTCATGAGCGGCAACAAGTATGAACAGCACCAGCTGGAGCATACCTTGTCGCCAAGCATGGACATTATGGTTTCCAGTAACTTCGAGCGTTTGCTGTTTGATCTGCACGGTCGTGACGGCGCAGCGGTGAAAACCCTGCTGGAAAACGCCACCAGGGGGCCGGTCAGTATTGAGGACTATCGCTGGAAGCATGCCCGCAAGGTGTTTGACAGTGATGCGGTCGACGACAAGGCGACTTGCGACACCATTCGCGAGATTTATGAACAGAATGAATATCTTCTGGACCCGCACACGGCCATTGGGGTGCGCGCTGCCCGCAATTGCCGCCGTGATTCTGCCGTTCCGATGATTACTCTGGGCACGGCACACCCGGCCAAGTTCCCGGATGCCATATCAGAGTCTGGTCTGAGCGTCGAGCCGCAGTTGCCCGCCCACATGGCCGACCTGTTTGAGCGCGAAGAGAGCTATACCGTGCTGGATAACAATGTGTCCGAGGTGCAGGGCTTTATCGCCAGGCATTGGAAGAATGCCTGATCCGGCATGACTCCAAAAAAGATTCTGCGTCGCCCCCAGCCGTCTGATCTGGCGGATTGGGGGCAAAGCCTGCCTCCCATCCTTCGTCGCCTGTATGCTGCCCGTGGCGTGCACTCAGACGACCAGCTCCAGTACACCCTGAAGCATCTGGCATCGCCCATGCAGTTGCGCGGCATTGATCGCGCCGTTGAGTTGCTGTCTGAGGCTATTGCGCAGAAGCAGCGGGTGATGGTGCTGGGGGACTTCGATGCCGATGGTGCCACCAGTACCTCCGTGGCCATGCTCGGTTTGTCTATGCTCGGCGTGGCAGCCATCGATTTCCGGGTGCCCAGCCGTTTTTCCGACGGCTACGGACTGACACCGGGGATCATCCACCGGTTGCAGGAAGAAGGGGATTTGCCGGACCTTCTGGTGACCGTTGATAACGGCATCTCGGCCATCGAAGGCGTACGCGCCGCCCGCGAACTGGGTATCAAAGTGGTCATCACCGACCACCATCTGGCCGGAGAAGTGCTGCCAGACGCCGATGCGATCGTGAACCCCAACCAGCCCGGCTGCCCGTTTCTGAGCAAGAATGCGGCGGGTGTGGGTGTTATGTTTTATGTACTCACGGCCCTGCGCAAATATCTGCGGGACAACAGCCTGCTGCCGGACCCGGAGCCGAACCTGGGCAGCCTGCTGGACCTGGTGGCGCTGGGCACGGTGGCTGACGTTGTGCCCCTGGATCACAACAATCGCATCTTCGTGGAGCAGGGTATTCGCCGCATCCGCAAAGGCGAAGCCCGGCCGGGCATTCTGGCCCTGCTGGAAGTGGCCGGCCGCGACTACACCGAGATCAGCGCCACCGACCTGGGTTTTGTGGTGGGGCCGCGACTGAACGCCGCCGGCCGGCTAGACGACATGAGCATCGGCATCGCCTGCCTGCTTGCCGACAGCCGCGACGAAGCCCTCCGCCTGGCGCGGGAGTTGGATAACTTTAACCGCGAACGCCGCACCATTGAAAAAGACATGAAGACTCAGGCCCAGGACCTGCTGGCGTCCATGTCCCTGGACATCGATGGCCTGCCCTGGGGGCTTGCCCTGTTTGACCAGGACTGGCATCAGGGCGTGATCGGTATCCTGGCGGCCAGAATTCGCGAACAAACCCATCGCCCCACTATCGCCTTCGCCCCCGATGATGACGGCGAACACCTTAAAGGCTCCGCCCGCTCCATCCCTGGCCTGCATATTCGGGATGCCCTGGCTGTGGTAGATGCGAAGAACCCGGGCCTGATGAAAAAATACGGCGGCCACGCCATGGCAGCGGGCATGAGTATCGCCCGGGACGACCTGGAACGGTTCAGCAACGCCTTCGATCAGGCCGTACGGGATAGCCTGAAACCGGAGGACCTGGAAGCCGCCATCACCACCGACGGCCCTCTGGCCCCGGAAGAGCTGAACCTGGACACCGCCTACCTGCTCAAACGCGCCGGCCCCTGGGGGCAGCATTTTCCCGAGCCGGTGTTTGATGGCGAATTCCGGGTGGTGAGCCAGCGCATTGTGGGGGAGAACCACCTGAAACTGGTGCTGCAGCCGGTTGAAGGCGGCGGCATAATTGATGGTATTGCCTTCAACACCGGGCCGGAAGTGCCGGACTTTACCCGCAGTGGGGCACGGGTGGTTTATAAGCCGGATGCCAATACGTTCCGCGGGCGGACTAATTTGCAGTTGTTGGTGGATTATCTGGAGCCACTTGGCTGAATTCGTTGACTCCCCGGAGTATGTCGGGGCATAGGG